>NZ_JBSFWD010000018.1:0-171086 GCF_053592655.1 Streptosporangium sp. NPDC002607 | reverse complement strand
CCTCGGCCCGCGCGCTCCGCGACCACCACCGCAACCTGACCGACGACCAGATCCGCGCCGTCGCCGCCACCGGCGGCGTGGTCTGCGTCAACTTCCTGCCCGCCTTCCTGACGGAGGACGTCACCGAGTACACGGTGGACCGGCTGGTCGACCACATCGAGCACGTGGTGAGCGTCGGCGGGATCGACCACGTGGGGCTCGGTCCGGACTTCATCCGCGAGGTCATGCACGACGTCACTCCCCCGTGCTGCGAGGAGCCCGGCTACAGCGGCGTCGACATCGGCGCGACCCTGCCCGGACTGTCCGGCCCGAGCGGCCTGCCCCTGGTCACCGACGCCCTGCTCAAACACGGCTTCGCCGACGAGGAGATCGTGAAGATCATCGGCGGCAACGTGCACCGGCTGTTCCGCGCCGAGCTGGGCAGGCCCGCCTGAGCCTCGCGGGGGCATGAGCCGAGATGGGACGGGGGCGGCGGCCGCTCCTCCGCGAGACACCGGGCGGTCTGCCGCAAGGAGGCGATCGGCTTCGGCCGTGAGACGGGCCACCTCGTGGAGCGGCGGCCCCCAGGCGGGTCACTCCCGACGCGGGAGCGCCCCCGGCACGGGAGCGCCCCCGGCATGACGCCCGACACGACGATGACGCCCGGCACGACGCCCGGCACGACAATGGAACCCGGTGCGACGAATGGGAGAAGGAAGCTTGAAGATCACCGGGATCGAGTTGAGGCGGGTCGCGATGCCGCTGGTCACACCGTTCCGTACCTCCTACGGCACGGAGACCGAACGCGACGTGCTCCTGCTCCGCGTGGTCACCCCCGAGGCGGAGGGCTGGGGCGAGTGCGTGGCCATGTCCGACCCGCTCTACTCCCCCGAGTACGTCGACGCCGCCGCCGACGTGCTGCGCCGTTTCCTCATCCCGGCCCTGCCCGCCCGTGCCGACGTCCACGGCGTGGGCCGCGCGCTGCAGCCCTTCAAGGGCCACCGGATGGCGAAGGCGGCCCTGGAGAGCGCGGTCCTGGACGCCTGGCTGCGCGCGTCCGGTCAGTCCCTCGCCTCCTTCCTCGGCGCCACCGCCGACCGCGTTCCCGCCGGGGTGTCGATCGGGATCATGAACTCCGTCCCCGAACTCCTGGACACCGTCGCGGGCTATCTCGACGAGGGCTACGTCCGGATCAAGCTCAAGATCGAGCCCGGCTGGGACCTGGCACCGGTCCGCGCGGTACGGGAGCGCTTCGGCGACGACCTGCTCCTCCAGGTCGACGCCAACGCCGCCTACACCCTCACCGACGCGCCCCACCTGGCCAGGCTGGATCCCTTCGGACTGCTGCTCATCGAGCAGCCGCTGGCCCACGACGACATCGTCCAGCACGCCCGGCTGGCCGGCAGGATCGCCACCCCGATCTGCCTGGACGAGTCCATCGAGTCGGCCGCCGACGCGGCCGCCGCCATCTCGCTGGGCGCCTGCTCCGTGGTCAACGTCAAGCCCGGCCGGGTCGGCGGCTACCTGGAGGCCCGGCGCATCCACGACCTGTGCCGCGCCCATGGCGTCGCCGTCTGGTGCGGCGGCATGCTGGAGACGGGCGTCGGCCGCGCCGCCAACGTCGCCCTGGCCGCCCTGCCCGGCTTCACGCTGCCCGGCGACATCTCCGCCTCCCACCGCTACTACACGACGGACATCACACCGCCCTTCGAACTGAGCGACGGCCATCTGGACGTCCCCGGCGGGCCGGGCATCGGCGTCGAGCCGATCCCCGGCGTGCTGCGGGAGGTCACCACCTCCACCGAGTGGATCACCCGCTGACCACGGGCTCCCGCGAAGCGGCCGGCCCGAAGCCCGGTCACGGATGCGAGGTTCCGCCGCCCGAGCCGGTCGGACGCGCGACCGATCACGTCCGGGACTCGACCGGTCTCACTTCGCCGTGGCCTCCTGGCCGGTGGCGGAGATGAAGCGGGTGATGCGCCGCCAGGCGTCGGCCGAGGCGTCGGCGAAGTCGGGAAGCCGCTGATCGAAGAAGCCGTGGGGCGCGTCCGGGTAGGTGACGAACTCGTGCCCGACCCCGGCGGCGGTGAGGGCGTCGTCGAAGGCGGTCACCATGGCCGGCGGGATGTTCTCGTCGCCACCGCCCCACAGGGCGAGGACCGGCGCGGTCATCAGGTGGGCCAGCTGGATGGGGCCGGGAGCCCCGTTGAGCTCGCCGGGAAAGCCGTACAGCCCGATGACCCCGTCGAGGCCGAAGCGGGGGGCGGCGGTGTTGAACGCGAACCTGCCCCCCATGCAGAACCCCAGGGAGAGCACGGCGTGGCAGCTCTCGCGGAGCCTTTCGACACCGGCCGACATGTCGGCGGACAGTCCCTCGGAGGTCAGCCTGGCGAGATGGTCCGGCATGAGCGTGGCCATGTCGGCGAAACTCTCGGGCCGGTCGCGGTAGTCGGTTCCGGCGGTGCGCGCGTAGTAGTCGATCGCGACCGCGGTGTGCCCCAGCTCCGCCAGCCGCACGGCGAGCTGCTGGTAGAAGCCCGACAGTCCGCGATTGTCGGGGAGGACGAGCACCCCCACCCCTGACGGCTTCTCGGGGCGGGCGAGAAATGCGCCGATGCGCGTGCCGTCACCCGAGGTCAGGATGGCCTGCGCGGCCTCCGCCCGGGTGATCGGAGCATTCGGCACAGGCGGGGCGGCAGCTGCGTCGTAACACACGGACGACACTCCTTTGAATTGACTGGAGTTTACGCCCGAAACATTAGCCGCACTTATCCGGTAATTTCCAACATGATATCATGGCTAAATTAATTATCGATATACGAGCGATTAAACAGTGGTCACGAAAAGCGCTTCAAGATTGAAGTGAATTGAGATTTCCGCACCTCTTTCACGCGGCGGCCCGGCGCGAGCGGATCGGGGAGACCCTCCCCGGCGTTCCCGTCGACCGGAGGCGAACGCCCCGGTCCGCCGGGCGTACGGGTGCGAGACCGTCAGGAGGCCAGATACTCCTCCCTGACCTTGGAGCGGGAGAGCTTCCCGGTGGGCGTGCGGGGCAGCTCGTCGCGGAACTCGATGACCCTGGGGTGCTTGAAGCGGGCGATCCGCGGGCCGAGGTGTGCCAGCAGTTCCTCGACCGAGGGGCGGGGGCCGGGTACCGGCTGGATCAGGGCGACCACCCGGTGGCCCCACTCCTCGTCGGGCACGCCGATCACCACGACGTCGGCGACCGCCGGGTGCTCCAGGATCGCCGCCTCGATCTCCGCGGGGTAGATGTTCACCCCGCCGGAGATGATCAGATCGGTGCGGCGGTCGCAGAGGAACAGGAAGCCGTCCGTGTCCACGAAGCCGATGTCACCGGGGGCGTACCAGTCACCGCGCATGCTGGCGGCGGTCTTCTCCGGGTCCTTGCGGTACTCGAAACCGCCGGTGCCCGACCTGACGTAGATCATGCCGGGCTCGCCCGCGGGGAGCTCCTCCCCGTCCGCGCCGAGGATCCTCGCCTCGAAGGTCGGGGCCGGGCGGCCGACCGTGCCGGGACGCTCCAGCCAGTCGTGCGGCTTGACGGAGAAGGCGATGGCCGTCTCGGTGGAGCCGTAGTACTCGTACAGCACCGGCCCCCACCAGTCCATGATGCCCTTCTTGACCGCCGCCGGGCAGGCCGCGCCGGTGTGCATCACCTGCCGCAGCGACGACACGTCGTAGCGCGCCCTGACCTCCGCCGGAAGCTGCAGCATCCGGTGGAACATGGTCGGCACCATCAGCGCGTTGCCGACCCGGTACCTGTCGACCAGCTCCAGGATGGCCTCCGGTTCGAACCTGGGCGCGATCACCAGGGTGTGCCCGAGGTGGAGGGCGAACATGGTGTGCGCGCACGGCGCGGAGTGGTACATCGGCGAGGTCACCAGGTGGATCTCGTCGCCGGCCCGCAGGTCGCAGACCTCGCCCAGGAACCAGGTGTAGAGCGGGACGATCACCTCCGGCTCGTGGCTGGAGAGCGGGCGCTGCACGCCCTTGGGGAACCCGGTGGTGCCCGAGGTGTACCACATGACGCCGCCGCCCGAGCGGTCGTCAGGGGTGGTCGTGGGCTGTCCCTCGGCCAGCTCGGCCACGCCGACGGCCTTCTCGACGGAGTACGACGGGTCGGCGACCACGACCCGGGCGTCGCAGTCGGCCAGGATGTAGTCGATCTCGGCGGCCGTGAGGTGCCAGTTGACCGGTACGTAGTACAGCCCCACCTGCCCGGTGGCCATCAGCATGACCACCGCGTCGATGCCGTTGGGCAGCACTCCGGCGACCACGTCGCCTCGGCCGAGCCCGCGGGCCCGCAGGCCGTGTGAGACCTGGTTGACCGTGGCCAGCAACTCTCCGTAGGTCGTCACGGCGCCGTCGGGGTGGATCAGCGCGCGGCGGCCGGGATCGGCCTCGGCGATCCGGTAGAAGGTGGGTAGCCCGCTGATGTCGGCCATGGACGTTCCTCCTTTAGAGCTCCAGCAGTTCGGCGAGGCGGGTACGGTGCGTGCGGGGCGCACCCAGCAGCACCTCGTCGGCCTTGGCGCGCTTGTAGTAGAGATGCGCGTCGTGCTCCCAGGTGAAACCGATGCCGCCGTGCAGCAGGAGGTTGTCCCGGGCCACCTCGAAGCAGGCCCTGCCGACGTAGGCCTGGGCGAGCGCGGCGGCCGAGGAGAGCTCGCCGGGCGCCTCGTCCGCGGCCCAGGCCGCGTAGCGGACTATCGACTCGGCCTGCTCCAGCTTGCAGTGCATGTCGGCGAGCCGGTGCTTGACGCCCTGGTAGGAGCCGATGAGGCGGCCGAAGGTCACCCGGAGCTTGGCGTAGCCGACGATGGCGTCCAGCGAGGCGCGCAGCACGCCGAGCTGCTCGGCGGCCACCGCGACCGCGAACAGGTCCCTGGCCCTCGCCACGCCCTCCGTCGACGAGGCGATCTCCTCGCCCGCGCCCAGATCCACCTTCGCCTGCCTGCGGGTGATGTCCAGGGTGGTCAGCGGGGTGCGGTCACCGCCTCTGACCGCCAGGACCCGCGGCCCCTCGATCGCCAGGACCACGTCGGCCTCGGCACCGTTGAGCGCGCGGCCGCCGTCGAGGGCGACGGTCGCGAGCGTGGTCCCCGCGGCGATGCCGGGCAGCAGCTCCTTGTCGCCCACCTCGGTCAGCAGGATCGTGGCGAGGGTGGTGGCCAGGAAGGGTCCCGGCAGCAGCGCCGCGCCGGTCTCCTCCAGGACCACCGCGAGCTCGGCGTACCCGGCCCCCGCGCCGCCGTGCTCCTCTCCGACGACGAGGCCGGCGAGCCCGAGCTCGCCGTTGAGCCTGCGGTAGACCTCGGGGTCGTGGCCGGTCTCGGATTCGACGGCCCGCCGGACCTCGGGCAGCGGCGAGGCGGAGGCGAGGAAGGCACGGACCGCGCCGCGCAGTTCCCGCTGCTCCTCGGTGAGCACGAGCTTCATGTGTTTCCGCCTTTCTGCGCGAGCCCGGAGGTCACCCGTTCACCTTGAGGTCCTTGAACGGCACGTTCTTGTCCACCCGCGGCTCGGGCGGCAGGTTGAGCACCCGGTCGCCGATGATGTTGCGCATGATCTCGTTGGTGCCGCCGCCGAGGGCCATGGCGGGAGCGAGTGAGACGGCCTCGGCCAGCCGCCCGCCACCCTCCTCGTAGGCGACGGCCCCCGGTCCGGCCAGCGAGGTGGCGAGGTCGGCCTGGAACATGGTCAGCTCGGCCAGCAGCAGCTTGGCCGCGCTGCCCCTGGCCCCGGGGAAGACGCCGGCCTTGGTCTCCTGGGAGAGGCGCTCGTTGAACAGGGCGAGCGCGCGGGAGCGGATGTGCAGCTCGATGAGCTGGTCCCTGACCACCGGGTCGGCGGTGTCGGCGGTGTGGCGCAGCACCTCGAAGGCGACCGGGTTGTCCTTGCGGCCGCCCATGCCGACGCCGCTGGAGATGGACAGGCGCTCGTGCAGGAGTGTGGTGACCGCGCAGCTCCACCCGTCGTTGACCTGGCCGACCAGGTTCTCCGCGGGGATGTGCACGTCGTCGAAGAAGATCTCGTTGAAGTGGGCGCGGCCTGTCATGTCCCGCAGCGGGCGGACCGTGACGCCGGGGGCGCGCATGTCCACGATGAACATCGACAGGCCCTTGTGCTTGGGCGCGTCCACGTCGGTGCGGGTGAGCAGCAGCCCGTAGGAGGCGTGCTGGGCGACCGAGGTCCAGACCTTCTGCCCGGTGACCGTCCAGCCGTCCTCGGCCGGGGTGGCCCGGGTCTGCAGGGCGGCGACGTCGCTGCCGGCGCCGGGCTCGGAGAAGAGCTGGCACCAGATCTCCTCGCCACGCAGCAGCGGACGCAGGTGCCTGGCCTTCTGCTCGGGGGTGCCGAGGTCGACGAGGGTCGGCCCGCACATCCCGAGTCCTATGGAGAAGACGTAGGTCGGCAGCGTGAAGCCCGCGGCCTCCTCGGCGAAGGCCCGCTCCTCCGCCTGGGTCAGTCCCTGGCCACCCCACTCGCTCGGCCAGGTGATCCCCGAATAGCCCGCGTCGTACATGCGCGCCATGAAGGCCTTCGCGGCGGCGACCCCACCCGCGTCCGGGGTGGCCTCGGCCTCGACGTCTCCAGCGTTGGCCTCCAGCCAGGTCCTGGCACGCCGCCGGTACTCCTGAAGATTCATGTCCGCTCCAATCAGTGCTCACTTACTCTAGCCAGCACCCGATCAGCCGTACAGAGCAATGCTCTACAGGGGAAGGTGAAAGGATATTTGCCCCTTCTTGGCCATCAATCACCAGGAAACGGCAATTAATCCGTCTAGTGGCTCTATTCAGCGCCGAGGAGTGAAGTGTTCGCGGGGAACGCGCGGTCGGTACGGCGTCGACTGACGCTCACCGCCGTCACGACGACCATCGTGATAGGCGGCGCCGCCTTCACGATCGTGACACTCAGGGCCGTGAAGACGGCGCTCGTGCAGGTCAAGGCGATCAGACGTGAGCTGGAGGAGATCACCGCGACCGACATCGGCCGCCGGGTGCCGGTGCCGGCCGCGCGGAACGAGATCAGGCAACTGGCCGAGACGATCAACCAGACGCTGAACCGGCTGGAGGCCTCGGCCGAGCAGCAGCGCAGGTTCGCCTCCGACGCCTCGCACGACCTGCGCAGCCCGCTCACCGCCATGCGCGCCCAGGTGGAGGAGGCGTTGCGCTACCCCGACGACGTCGACTGGACGGCGAAGGCCCACGCGATGCTCACCAGCCTGGACCGGCTTCAGGCGATCGTCTCGGACCTGCTGACACTGGCCAAGCTCGACTCCGGGGTGCCCGCCCATTACGAGCGGATCGACCTGGGCGTGCTTGTCTGCGATGAGCTGGACAGGCACCGGCGCAACGTCCGGATCGACAGGGAACTGCAGCCGGGGGTGGCGATCACCGGCGACCGGCTCCGGATGGCCCGGCTGCTGACGAACCTGCTGGACAACGCCGAACGGCACGCCGACTCCAAGGTCTCGGTGAGCGTGACCAGGGACGACGGAACGGCCGTCGTGGAGGTGCTCGACGACGGCGCCGGGATCGCGCCCGAGCAGCGGGAGCTGGTCTTCCAGCGGTTCGCCCGGCTGGACGCCTCCCGCAACAAGGACGAGGGAGGCACCGGACTGGGACTCCCCATCGCCAGGGAGATCGCCCGCACCCACGGCGGCATCCTGAGGCTGGAGGACAGCGTCCGGGGCGCGCGGTTCGTCCTGCGGATCCCCCTGCACCCCGACCAGGACGGCGCCCCCTGACCCGCTAGTGTTCCCTTGTGGCAAGGGGATTTGGGCGATTACGTCGTGAAGATCTGCTCCGAACCGCCTGCGATGTCATCGCGGCCCAGGGGTTCGGTCACACCCGAACCGCGGACATCGCGCAGGCGGCCGGCGTCAGCCAGGCGCTGCTCTTCTACCATTTCGAGACCAAGGAGAAGCTGTTCGCCCAGGCATTCTCCTACGCGGCCCAACTCCATCTGGACGCGCTCGCCAGGGTGGAGGAGTCGGACGGCTCACCCCTCGACCGGCTGCGGGCCCTGCTCAGGTTCTATCCCCCCGGCGGAAAGACCAAGTCGTGGGCCCTGTGGATCGACGCCTGGGCCGAGTCGATGCGCAACTCCGAGCTTGAGGAGACGTCCCGCAGGATCGACACGCGGTGGAAGGAGGCGCTTCACGCGATCATCGACGACGGCGTCGAGGCGGGAACCTTCGTCTGCGCGGACCCCGAGGGCTCGACCTGGCGGATCATGTCTCTCATCGACGGCCTGGCCACCCAGGTGACGGTGCACAGGCGGCTGCTCTCCCGTGCGCGCATGACCGAGTTCATCCAGACGGCCGCCGCGGCGGAACTGGGCCTCTCCCCCGCCGAACTGAGCTGAACAGCCCCCTGGGCAGCACGACCAGGAGCATGGCGAGGGCGATCAGCCCTCCGCCGAGGAAGACGCTCAGGGTGAGCGACTCCCCGTACAGCGCGACGGCCAGGACGGTCACCCAGAGCGGCTGTGTCGACAGGATCACCGTGGCGGACACCGGCGGCACGTGGACCTGGCCCCACGAGCGGGCCAGGAAACCCAGGGCGCAGGCCACGATCGACAGGTGGCCGAGGATCACCCAGTCGACCGGCGTGGCGGGCAGGGTCAGGCCGCCCGGCAGGGCGAGGACGCCCGTCATGACGGCGATGGCGCCGAGTTGGATGACCGTGACCGCGTAGGCGTGTCGCCGCGCCTCGGCGGAGTTGCCGAGCACCAGCGTGTGGGCCGCGTACAGGACGGCCGACACCAGGGTGGCGACCAGCGCGGGCGGGGAGATGTCGCCCTCCACGCCCTTCAGCAGGGTGAACACGGTCATCGCGACGGCCGCCAGCGCCACCGCGGCCCAGATCCTGGCCGAGGTCCTGGCACCGAGCAGGACCAGCCCGAGGACCGGGGTGATCACCACGTACGAGCCGACCGTGAATCCCGAGACCGACGAGGGCAGGTCGTGCAGCGAGACCGCCTGGACCGTCTGGCCGACGCCGAACAGCAGGCCGAGCAGGATGCCGATCAGCCAGGTGCTCTCGGAGAGCCCTCGCAGGCTACTCGGGCGGAGCGCGACCAGCACGACCGTGGCGATGCCGTACCGCTCGGCGAGAAGGTCCGCCACGGGCATGCGGACGATGAGGTCCTTCATCAGCGGGAAAGCCGACCCCCAGGCGGCGCTGACGAAGGTCAGGAGCGCGATTCCCAGGAGGGGCCGGGGGGCTGCAACCACTGCCATAGTCGAAGGGTTACATCACCTGCAGCGACGGACAGGTCACCGACCGGAGCGGGAGTGGCCTTAATACAACGCTGAGTGAAGGACGTCACACCGGCGCGAGGGACCTCATACCTCCGCGGGGCTTTCCGTCTTATTGGATGCTTCGTACAATTAGCGCAGACATCCGATGGGAGGACAGCGATGACACCAGCCCCAGAGACCGCTGCGGACAGAGAGGGCGACCAGCAGGTCACCGAGAGACGCGCGTACGAGGCGGTCATAGAGCGCCTCTCGAAGGCGTCCGTCGACAAGCACTGGGAGCCGTACGTCGACATCCCCTGGGACGAGAAGGAGTTCCTCGTCTTCCAGGACGACCCGCGCTGGGAACTGCCCGAGGTCGACAGGCTGGGCGGCCACGCCTGGTACCGGGCACAGCCTCCCGAGATCCGCGCCAGGATCGGGCTGTGGCGGGTGGCGACCGCCATGAAGATCGGCCTGCAGTTCGAGAACCTGCTCAAGCGCGGACTGCTGAACTACGCGTACCGGCTGCCGAACGGCTCCCCCGAGTTCCGCTACGTCTACCACGAGACCATCGAAGAGGGACATCACGGGATGATGTTCCAAGAGTTCGTGAACCGCACGAAACTTCCGATAAGGGGAATGCCGGGGCCGCTGAGCCTGCTCGCGCAGATCACCCCGTGGATCCCGCTGATCTCCACCGAGCTCTTCTTCGTCTTCGTCCTCGGCGGCGAGGACCCGATCGACCACGTGCAGCGCAAGATGATCAAAACGGGCAGGGCCCGGCATCCGCTGGAGGAGACGATCATACGGATTCACATCGCCGAGGAGGCCAGGCACATCTCCTTCGCCCGCCACTACCTGCGCCGCCGGGTGCCCCGGATGCCCCGCTACCGGCGCTTCACACTGGGCCTCGTCTCCCCTGTCATCCTGGGCATCATGGCCCGGATCATGCTCTCACCGCCAGGCTCGATGATCAGGACGTTCGGCATCCCCGAGGACGTCGTCAGGGAGGTCTACACCGGCAACCCCGAGATGGCCGCGGAGATCCGCGACTCGATCGGCAAGACCCGCGAGCTCTGCGCCGAGCTGGGCCTGATGAACCCCGTCCAGCGCCGGATGTGGAAGGCGATGGGCATCTGGGCGCCCCCGGCGCCCGGCACGACACGGACCGGGAAGGCGGGCAGATGAGAACGGCGATCGTGACGGGGGGCGCCTCCGGCATCGGCCTGGCCGTCTCCCGCGAGTTCGCCGGGCGCGGCGCGCACGTCGTCATCGCCGACCTGGACGGCGCCGGGGCCGAGCGTGCCGCCAAGGAGCTCGGCGGCTCGGCCGCGACGCTCGACGTCTCCGACGCGCGGGCCGTGGCCGACCTCGTCGAGCGGGTGGCGGCCGAGCGGGGACGGCTCGACGTCGTCTTCAACAACGCCGGAATCGCGGTCGGCGGCACCGTCGACGAGCTCACCCTCGACCACTGGAACCGGACGATCGACGTGAACCTGCGCGGCGTCGTCCACGGCGTCCACGCGGCCTACCCGATCATGAAGCGGCAGGGCTTCGGGCACATCGTGAACACCGCGTCCCTGGCCGGACTGGTCCCCGCTCCGCTGATGGCGCCCTACACGGCGACCAAGCACGCGGTGGTCGGGCTCTCGCTCGCCCTGCGCGCCGAGGCCGCCGCCCACGGTGTCCGGGTGAGCGTGGTCTGCCCCGGGTTCACCGACACCCCGCTGCTCGACAACGCCAATCCCGGCCTGCCGCAGACCCCGACCGGCGCCGGCGCCCGCGAGTCGGCGAGCAGGACCATGGGCCGTCTCTACTCCGTCGACGCGCTGGCCGCCGACATCATCAGAGGCATGGCCCGCAACCGCGCCCTCATCGTGGCGCCCGCCACCGGCCGCCTCGCCTGGCGCGGTACCCGCCTTTCCCCCTCGGCCGCCGTCCGGGTGGCCTCCCTCGCCGTCCGCCGCCTGAGCGGGCGCTGAAGGGGCGCCGACCGGCCGGTCGGCGCCCCTGAAGAGCCGTGCCGCGCACGCGCGGGGCACGGCTCCCGGCGGCGGACGGCGTCCGGCCGTACGGTCAGGGCACCGAGCGGATCTTCCAGACGAGGGCGGCGCCGAGCAGGGCGAGGGCCGCGGAGGTCAGGTAGAGGACCGGATAGCCGCCGAGACCGGCCACGATGGGACCGGCGATGACCGGGCCGAGCACCTGGGGTCCCGAGTTGGCGATGTTGATGACACCGAGATCCTTGGCACGTCCCTCGGCGGCCGGCAGGACCTGGGTGACCAGGGCGTTGTCGACCGAGAGGTAGATGCCGAAGCCGACCCCCATGATCGCGGCGCCGACCGTCGCCACCGGCCACAGCGGCCAGAACGCGAGCATCACCGCAGGGACCACGCTGATCAGGCCGGAGGCCGTGACGAGCGCCCTGCGGCGGCCGAGCCGGTCGGAGACGACGCCCGCGACGACGGTGGTGAGCACGACCGTCGTGGTGTAGATCAGGATCAGCGTGAGCAGGCCGTCCTCGGCCCGCTTGCCGGGGAAGAGCCGCTCGTAGCCGACCGCGTCGGTGAGGAAGTACAGCAGGTAGAGCGTGGCGACGGCGTTGCCGAGCTGCATCAGGAAGCGGGTCAGCCAGGCCCAGAAGAAGTCGGGGTGGGCGCGGGGGCTGATCCAGAAACCTCTCAGGAAGGCCCCGAGCTCGAAGGGGGGCCTGGCCGCCAGGCGAGGGTCGGGGGTGGTGAGAACGAAGGGGAGCACGCAGAGCGGGATCAGCACCGCTATCAGGAAATATCCGGATTCGGTGGTGGTGGCGACCATGGTGACCAGGACCACGGCGAGCACCACCCCCAGCGACTGGGGAATCCCGATCCAGCCCGACACCTCACCCCGCTGGCTCACCGGCACGTGGTCGGGCACCCCGGCGTTGAGCGAGGCCTGCATCGCGTTGAGCCCCGCCTGCGCGAGGCACCAGCCGGCCGCCAGGCCGACGATCGTCCCCTGCCCCGCCAGCAGGACCAGCGCCCCCGCGCCGACCAGCGCCCCGGCCAGCGACCACGGGTGCCTGCGCCCGAACCGCCCCGCCGTGCGGTCGGACAACGCCCCCGCGATGGGGTTGAACAGCATCGCGACGGCGGCCCCCAGCCCGGTCACCAGCGCCAGCGCCCCCTCCTTGCCCGCCGGGTCGACCACCGCCACCTGCGAGGGAAGCAGGACCTGAAGCGGCCCGAAGTACCCCATCCAGAGCGCCAGGTTGGCCAGCGAGATGCCGGCCACCCACCAGGGCCCCACCCTGCGCGTCGGCTCCGCGAGCGCCGACCTCGGGTCGGGAACGGGCTGCACAACGCTCATGGGGCCTCGCATCCTCGTGACTCACGACTCCGAACAAGCGCCCGACAACACGAGGCGTGCCCGGATGCTACGCCGCCTCCCTCCCTTATCAACAGCCCCCGGCCGATACCGGATTCCCGCCGGGAGCGCGCCCGAGAGCGCCACCGGCGGGATCAGGAATGGTCGGTGCCCGCGAGCAGATCCATGGCCTCCTCGTCGGTCAGGGCGTCCAGTTCCTTGATCAGCAGTTCCTCCAGCGCCTCGGCGAGTGAGGCGACGGTGCTCATCGCGAAGACGGTCCGGATCGGGACCTCGATGCCGGTGGCCCGCCTGATCCGCGCCGCCACCCGGGTCGCCAGCAGGGAGTGCCCGCCGAGTGCGAAGAAGTCGTCGAAGACACCGACCGCCCCCGTGCCGAGCAGCTCGTCCCAGATCCCGGCCACCAGCCTCTCCGCGTCCGTGCGCGGCGCGACCCGCTCGGCGGAGGAGGCGGCGACCGGTTCGGGGAGCGCGGCGTGGTCGATCTTGCCGCCCGGGGTGAGGGGGAACGCCTCCAGGCTCACCCAGGCGGTGGGGACGAGCTGGCGCGGGAGCGAGTGCCCCAGGTGTTCCCTGAGGTCCGCCGGATCCGCGGTGCCGGTGACGTAGGCGACGAGCTCCTCGCCCCGGCCGGTCACGAAGGCCTGGCCCACCTGCGGATGGGCGAGCAGGCGGCTCTCCACCTCACCCGGCTCGATCCGGAAACCTCGGATCTTCAGCTGCGCGTCCAGCCGCCCCAGGAACTCCAGCCGCCCGTCGGAGCGCCACCGCGCCCGGTCCCCCGTCCGATAACGGCGCGCCCCGGGGGCACCGTACGGGTCGGGGACGAAGGCGCCGGCGGTGAGCGCCGGCCTGCCGAGGTAGCCGCGGGCCACCCCGGCCCCGCCGATGACCAGCTCCCCGGCCGCGCCGGGTGGCAGGGGCTCTCCCCTGTCGTCGAGCACCCGGACGGTGGTCTCCGCGATCGGGCCGCCGATCGGCGGGCGGCCCACGACGTCGCGCGCCCCGAGGTCGGCGGCGGTGGCGATCACCGTCCCCTCGGTCGGGCCGTAGGTGTTGACCAGCCGGACCCGGTCGCCGAGCAGGCCGCGCCAGCGCTCCACCGCCGCCGCGGAGACCTGCTCACCACCGAGGATCACCAGGCGGAGCGAGGCGGGCCAGGCGGTCTCGCCCGGCTCCTCGGCCAGTGAGTGCCAGTACGCGGTCGGCAGGTCGAGCACGGTGACCGCCTCGCCCTCCGGCGAGGCCAGCAGGTCGGGCAGGCTCGTCGCCCCGTCGGGGAGGAGCACCAGCGTGGCCCCCGCGGCCAGCGCCGGGAAGACCTCCTCGACATGGGCGTCGAAGCTGAGCGAGGCGAACTGGACGACCCGGTCGCCGGAGGTCAGGCCGTAGTCCGCGCGCATCCACCGCACCCGCGCGGCCACCGCGCCGTGCTCCACCAGCACGCCCTTGGGCACGCCGGTGGAGCCCGAGGTGGTGATGACGTACGCGGCGTCCAGCGGCACGGTCGCGCCCCGGAGGGGGGTGGGGGCGCCGACGGCGCCCCCGGGAAGCGCGGGTGGCGCGGGTGGCGCGGGTGGCGCGGGGGCGACGGCGACGCGGCCCGGCGGCGGTTCGCGCAGGGTGATCAGGTGGGTGGCCGAGCCGTCCGCCATGGAGAAGGCCAGCCGCTCGTCCGGGACGTCGGGGTCGAACGGCAGGTAGGCGGCCCCCGCCCACCAGACGGCGAGCAGCGCGGTGATCGCCTCGATCGAGCGGGGCAGGCAGACCCCGACGACGTCGCCGCGGCCGACCCCGCCGTCACGGAGGACCCCGGCGAGCGTGCCCGCGCGAGCCAGCAGCTCGCCGTACGTGACGCTCTCCCGCCCGCAGACCACGGCGACGGCCTCGGGCGTCCGCCGCGCGGCCTGGCGGATCATCTCGGGAACCAGGACGTCCCCGGCGAGCTCGGCGCCGGACGGCCCGGCCGACAGGATGTGGATGTCGGCGTGGTCGGCGTCGGTCCAGATCGGCAGGGCGGAGAGCGGGGTGTCGGGGCGGGCCGCGACGGATTCGAGGAGCAGGGCGAACCTGGCGGCCAGGCGGCCGACCTCTGCCGCCTCGAACAGGCCCGTGTCATGGCAGAGGGAGAGGCCGAGCCCGTTCTCGTCGGACCACACCTCGACGAGGAGGTCCACCTTGGCCTGCCGGAACCCGGCGTCGATGTCGGTCACGGTCAGCTCGCCGAACGCCCGCCGGGGACCGGCGTCCTGGTTGTGCAGGATGAGCATGGAGGACAGCAGCGACTCCACGGGGTGGCCTAGCTGCTCGAAGGGGACCGAGAAGTTGCCCAGCGCGGCGAGGACCTCGCCACGGCTGCGGCCGATCAGGCCGGTGAACGGCGGGTCGCCCGACAGGTCCCCGCGGAGGATCACCGTCTGGGAGACGTATCCGACCATCGGTTCCAGCTCGACCCGGTCCCGGCCCGCGACGACGGTGCCGACCAGGACGTCGGTCTGCCCGGTGTGCCGCAGCAGCAACGTCTGGTACGCGGCGACCAGCACGGTGAACAGGGTGGTGCGCTGCTCGGCGGCCAGCCGCTCCAGCCGCCGCGCCGTCTCGGGTGACAACCGGACACGCTGGAACTCGCCCCGCCCGCTCCCCGCCCCCTCCCGGCGGAACGGCAGCTCGACCGGGGGCGGCGCGGCGAGCCTCTCCCGCCAGTACGGCACGGCCCGCTCGGCCCTGCGCCGCTGCCAGCGCGCGTAGTCGCCCGCCTGGACCGGCAACGGGCGCAGCCGGGGTTCGGCCCCGGCGAGGCGCGCGGTGTAGCAGTCGGCCAGGTCGTCCAGGATGACGTTGAGCGACCAGCCGTCCGAGATGATGTGGTGCATCGTGACGCAGAGCACATGCCGGTCGTCGGTTATCCGGATCACCGCCACCCGCAGCGGAGGCCCGGCCTCCAGATCGAACGGCTCGTTGGTCCGCTCGGCCACCAGGCGTTCCGCGTCCTCGCGGCTCCCGGAGCGCAGCCACTCGATCCCGGGTGCCCCGCTCTCCACCACGGCCCAGGGAACACCGTCCTCCTCGGTGAAACTGGTGCGCAGGCTCTCGTGGCGGGTCAGCACGTCGGTGAGCGCCCAGATCAGCGCGGCCTGGTCGAGGGGGCCGCGAAGCAGGCGTACGAGATACATGTTGTAGGAGGCGTCGTCCGGATCGACGCGCTGCAGGATCCAGAGCCGCTCCTGCGCCGGGGACAGGGGCGCCCTCATGCGCCCGGCCCCAGTTCGTCGAAGATCGCCGCGAGTTCCTCGGCACCGAGGCCGTCGAGCTGCTCGCGCAGCGCGGCGACCTCGACGAGGTCCAGGTCGTCGTCGTCCAGGCGGTCCAGCTGCCGGGCGAGCCCGGCGACGGTCGGATGCTCGAAGAGCGCCACCAGCGGCACGGCGACGCCGAAGCGCGACTGGACCCTGGCGATGATCTGGGCGGCCGTCAGCGAGTGCCCGCCGAGCTCGAAGAAGTCGTCGTCGACCCCGACCGGCCGTTCGATTCCCAGCACCTCCTCCCACATCGCGGCGAGCTCGTCCTCCGCCGAACTCGACGGCGCCCGGTAGGGGGTCGTCGACGCCCGGGCCCGGTCGGGTGCCGGCAGCGCCGCGCGGTCGAGCTTGCCGTTGGGGGTGAGCGGCAGGGCGTCGAGGGTGACGAGGTGCGCGGGCACCATGTACTCGGGCAGGCTCGCCCTGAGTCTGGCGCGCAGCGCCTCCCACGGCCCCTCCGGTGCCGCTCCCTCCGCACCGACCAGGTACGCCACCAGCGTGGGCAGGCCGTCCGGTCCCTGGTGGACACCGACGGCGGCCTGGCGCACCCACTCCACCGAGCGCAGGACCGTCTCGATCTCCTCCAGCTCGATGCGGAACCCCCGCACCTTGACCTGGCTGTCGGCCCTGCCCAGGTACTCCAGGCGGCCGTCCGGGGTGCGCCGGACGAGGTCGCCGGTCGCGTACATCCGCCCTCCCCCGCCGGCCGCGAAGGGGTCGGGCAGGAAGCGGGCGGCGGTCAGGGCGGGCATGCCCCGGTAGCCGCGGGCCACCCCGGCCCCGCCGATGTGCAGTTCCCCGGCCTCGCCGTCCGCGACCGGCAGGCCGTCGTCGCCCAGGAGGTACAGGGACGTCTCGGAGATCGGCTCCCCCAGCACGACCCTGGCCGGTGCGGGCGCGACGATCCCCGCGGTGGACCACACGGTCGTCTCGGTCGGCCCGTACACGTTCCACAGGCTCGTCCCCGGGGCGAGGAGCGCGTCGGCGAGGTCGCGCGGCAGCGCCTCTCCCCCGCAGAGCCGGGTGCGGATCGTCTCCGGCACTCCGCCGGCCTCCAGCAGGATGCGCCAGGTGGCCGGGGTGGCCTGCAGCGCCGTGATCCGCTCGGCGACCGCCAGCGCCCGCAACCTCTGGCCGTCGGCCGCCTGGCTCGCGGAGGCCACGACGACCCGCGCCCCGCACGCCAGGGGGAGCAGCAACTCCAGGACGGAGATGTCGAACGACAGGGTGGTGACGGCGAGCCAGCGGTCCTCGGGCGTGAGCTTCAGCCGTTCGGCGAACGAGCCGAGCAGGTTCTGCACGGCGCGCCTCGGGACCTCCACCCCCTTGGGCCGCCCGGTGGAGCCCGAGGTGTACATCACGTACGCCAGGTCGCCCCGCGGTCCCCGCGGCGTGTCGCGGCGGGCGGTGGGGGCGGTACCGTCCGGGGCGAGCACGAGGATCCGGGGGACTCCGGCCAGCAGGCGCCGGTCCACGCCGGCCTGGGTCAGCACCAGGCCGATCCCGGCGTCCTGGCGCATGAGCCGCAGCCTGTCCTCGGGGAAGGCGGGGTCGAGCGGGACGTACGCGCCTCCGGCGGCCCAGACCGCCAGGACCGCGACGACCATCCCCGTGGTGCGCTCCATGCACAGCCCGACCGGGACCTCGGGGCCCACTCCCCACTCGCGCAGCACCGCGGCGAGGTCGTCGACCCGCCGGTGCAGCTCCCGGTAGGTCAGCTCGCCGCCCGGCCCGCTGACCGCCACCGCGTCGGGTGCCGTCTCCAGCCGGTCGCGTATCAGCTCCGGCACCGTCACCATGCCCTCTCCCTGCGGGTCTGGTGCCGTGAGTCCCGGCTCTCGCGCCGGGGAGGACATCACCACGGTCGTACACCTCTCAGGTCGGACAGCCGGAGGCCCGGGTCGGTTCCGGCCCGCTCCACCACGTCGGTGAAGGTGCGGGCCAGGCGCCGCGCGGTTCCGGCGGAGAACAGGTCACTGCTGTAGTCGAGGACGCCGCCGAGGCCCTCGGGCCCCCGCCAGGCGTCCACGGACACCTCGGCCTTGGTACGGCCCGTCGCGGGTACGGGGTAGACCTCGGCCGACAGGTCGCCCATCGTGGTCCGCAGCAGGTCGTCCTTGGGCAGGTTGTGCAGGTTGAACATGGCCTGGAAGAGCGGCGGCCTGCTCAGGTCACGGGGCAGGCGCAACGAGGCGAGGATCCGCTCGAACGGCGTGCCGGCGTGCTGGAGTCCCCGGAAGAGCGTCAGCCGGGTGCGTTTCATCAGTTCGAGGAAGGTGGGGTCGCCCGACAGGTCGGCACGGAGCACGAGCGTGCCGGCGAAGTAGCCGATCAGCGGCTCGATCTCGGTACGGTCCCGGCCGGAGACCGGCACCCCGACGCACAGATCCCGCTGCCCGGAGGCCAGCGAGAGGGTCGCCTGGTAGGCGGCGAGCAGCGCCATGAAGAGCGTGCAGCGCGCGCTCCTGGCGACGTCCTCCAGCCGGGTGATCACCTCGTCGGGCACGAGCAGGCTCTCCTGCCCGCCGCGCCCGCTCCAGCGGGCGGGACGAGGATGGTCGGCGGGGAGGTCGAGCGCCGGCACCCCGGCGAGCGTGCGGGTCCAGTGGTCGAGGTGGGAGGCGTCCTCGTCCCGTTCGGCGCGGCGCCTGTCCTCCTCGGCGAGCTGCGGGTACTGCGCCGGGAGCTCCTCCAGCGCCGGCGGCCTGCCCTCGCGGTGGGCGGCGTAGCACTCGGTCACCTCCCGCATGAGGACGTCCAGCGACCAGCCGTCGACGACGATGTGGTGCAGGACGATGCAGAGCAGGAAGTGCTCCTCGCCCAGCCGCAGCAGCGCCACGCGCAGCGGCGGGCCGCCTTCGAGGTCGAACGGCCGGTTCACGAACTCCACGACGGCCGGGGCCGGGTCGCCGGTGACGTCCGCCCGCTCCACCGGCACCGGCGCGACGGGCACGACGATCTGGACGGGACGGTCACCGGCCAGCCGGAACCGGGTGCGCAGCACGTGGTGCCGCTCGGCGACGCGGGTGAAGGCGGCGGCGAGCGCCTGCACGTCGACGGGGCCGCGCAGCCGCACGCACCAGGGGGTGTGGTACGTGGTGTCGCCGGGGTCGAACCTGCTGAGGAACCAGAGGCGCTCCTGCCCGAACGACAGGGGCCACCGCCTGCCCCCGTCCCGCTCCCGCGCCTCCGCCAGCAGCGCCGCGCGCCGTTCCGGCGACAGCCGCGCCAGCCGGCCGAGCAGTTCCTCACGCCGGTCCTGCGCCGCGTGCTCCCGTTGGGCGTGCTCCGGCGCGGACTCCCGCACCGCGAGGTCCGTCTCCGCGGCGACACGGGGGTCAGGCGTGGTCACCGGCCACCTCCCTGGATCTCGCCGTCGCCGGGCTCTGCTCGGTCTCCGCCGGGCCGCTCTCCGGCGTACCGGGAAGGGCCGCCTCCCGGACGGCGGGGCGCTCGATCGGGACGATGCCGCACAGCTCGGCGACCTCGTCCAGCGCCACCTCCTCGGCCACGGCCCTGACCAGCAGCCTCTCCACCCCGCCCAGCAGCGCGTAGGCGGTGGAGCGCGGCAGGCAGGCGGTGTCGGTCAGCAGGTAGAGCCGGCAGGTGTTCGTGGCGGGCCCGGTGGCGAAGAAGACCGTGGCGTCCACCGCGTCCCAGGCACCGACCAGGAAGAACCTGGTCCGCTCGGTGAGGGCGGCGACCGCGGCCGGATCCCCCGCCGGTTCCACCTTGGGCAGGTTGGGCCAGTGAGCGGTGGTCCGCGTGTCGTTGAAGTAGGCGGACAGGTCGACGGGACCGCCACGCTCCCTTCCGATCTCCTCGCGCAGCGCCATCATCCGGTACGGGTCGTAGTGCGCGTTGCGGTAGGCCATCAACGCCCGCCGGTGCCCGGCACGGACCACGTCGGCGAACGTCCCGTCCGGCAGGTCGAGGACGAGGAGCCCGTCCTGCACCGCGGTACCGGCCATGGCCGCGGTCCTGGGGTCGTGCCGGTTGGCCACGATCAGCTGCATGACCACCCGGCGGTGCCCGGTGAGCACGCCCAGCAGCACCGCGCTCGCCGTGGTCAGCACGCTGGCCGTGCTGACCGACCACCGCTCGGCCAGGATCTCGGCGGCGGCGGCGACGGCCACCGACTCCATGCCGACCCGGACGAACCTCGGCTCCTCCGCGGTGACGCGGGGGAAGTCGAACATGGTCTCCGGCGCCCTCGAAAGCTCGGCGCGGCAGTGGCGGAGCGCCCGCTCGCCGCGGGCCGCTCCCGCCCCCTCACGCTCGAAGGCGGCCTGGTCCAGCGGCTGCCACCCGGGAGCGGGCAGCTCGTCCCCGGCCAGCAGCGCCCGCCAGTCACCCGCGAGCACGTCCAGCGCCCAGCCGTCCACCGCCAGGTGGGACAGCGCGAAGGCCACCGCGCGCGGGCGGCCGCCGACGGTCACGACGGCGCAACGGAACGGCAGCTCGACCGCGTAGTCGAAGCCCCTGGCGGCCAGCTCGGCGGACACCTTCTTGGCGGCGGCGAGTGGCTTGTCCTCCCCGGCGTCGACCACCTCGACGTCGAACCGGCCCCGGCTCGCCACCCGCTGGACCGGCCCGTCGGCGGCGTCCTCGCAGGTGGTCCTGAGGGTCTCGTGCCGCTCGACGAGGCCGCGCAGGGCGCCGATGACGGCGTCCTGGGTGTGCCTGCCGTAGACGGGCAGCACCCAGGGCATGTTGAAGTACGGGTCGCCGTCCTCAAGCCACCGGGTGATCCTCCAGATGGCCAGCTGGCCCCAGGTGAGCGGCGACTCGCCGCCCCGCGCCCCGGAGAACTCGACGGTCACCACCGATGGCCGTCCGGATTCGGCCGTCATCGGGCTCTGGCTATCTCTTCGACGACGCCCTCGACGGTCGGGGAGTCGATGAACACCTCGAAGGAGAGCTCGACGCCCATCCCGTCCCGGACACGGGAGATGATCTGGGTGATCGTCAGCGAGTGACCACCGAGGTCGAACAGGTCGTCGTCCGGCTGGACCGTGTCCACGCCGAGCACCTCGCACCAGATCGCCGTGACCTGCCCGAGGAGCTCGGCGTCCTCCCCTCTGGCGCCTTCGCCGCCGGAGACCGGACCGGTGACGAGGCTGTGATCGGCCTGATCGGCCTGGCCGGCGGGGACGACCCGGGGAGGCAGGGGCAGCTCGTCGAGCGGGGCGCCGGGGCGGGCCGCGATGCCGGCGAGCAGAACCCGCAGTTGCTCGGCGACGCCCTCGCAGGCGGCGCGGTCCAGGATCTCGGGGTTGAACCGCAGGCGAGCCTCGGCGCCGTCGACACCGTCGGCACCGTCGACGACCTGCAGGTGCAGGGTGTTGCGGACCGCGCCGTTGGACGCCGCCCAGTCGACCGAGGCGTCCAGTCCCGCGAAGGAGGGGTCACCGGCCGGGCGTCTGCGGTAGCTGACCGAGACGGGGGTGAGCGCGGAGCGCGGGCTGATCCCGCCCAGCGCCCTGGCCAGGGGAATCTCGCGATAGCGGTAGATCGCCCGTAGCTCCTCCCTGATCGACAGGGCGAACTCGGCGAACGTCCCGGACGGACTGGAGGCCACGGGCAGCTCGTTGACGAACGCTCCCACGTGCTCGCGCGTCTCCTCGGTCCTGGTGGACAGGTCCACCGCCACCGTGACGCGGGCGTTGCCGTACCCGTACAGGAGCGCGTGCAGTGCGGCCAGCACGACCTCGAAGCGGGTCAGGCCCAGGTCGGCGGCGATGGCGGCGACCTCGCCGCCAAGGCGGAACTCCACGGTGTCGCCGGGCGCGGCGCGCAGCGAGGTGCGGGTGAGGCCGGGCAGCAGCAGGTCCTGCCCGTCCTGCCATCTCGGCCGCCAGAACTCCGCCGCCTCCTCCAGCGCGGCGGCGACCCGGCCCTGCTCGGCGCGGGCGATCTCGTCGCAGGAGAGCGTCAGGGGGGCGAGGGCGGAGCCCCCGTAGGCGGCGGCGATGTCACGGAGCAGCAGGTCCTTGGAGACGCCGTCGAAGACGGCGTGGTGGGCGACGATCTGCAGCAGGTGCCGCTCGGCCCCCAGCCTGAAGAGGGTGAACCTGGCCGGTGGACCCGACTCCAGGTCGAAGGGGCGCGCCACCTCCGCCTCAAGCCGGCCGGGCTCGGGCGGGGTCTCCTCGAAGCGGATCGGCGGGGGCACCTTGCCGGGGAGCAGGCGGACCTCGCCGTCCCGCTCCGCCAGGACCGCGGCGAGCACGGGGTGTCGCTCGACGGCCGCGGCACAGGCGGCGAGCATCGCGCCGGTGTCGAGCGGGCCGTCGAGCCGCAGGGTGAGCGGCATCGCGTAGACCCGGCCACCGGCGCCCATCCGCTCGGTGATCCACATCCCGTGCTGGGCGAAGGTCGCCCGGTCCCATCCCGCTGTGAGCGACATCGACATTTTCACGTGCCTTCCGTCTGACCTGTCGCGGCGACCTCGAACAGGCCCCGCAGCTCCCTTTTGACGACCTTTCCCGACTGGTTCCTGGGCAGGGTGTCGACGACGAGCACCCGTTCGGGGAGCTCGTGCCCGGCCAGGCGGTCCATCAGGAAGGCCCGTAGATCCCCGCCGGAGGTCCCGGCGGACCGCAGCACCACCGCCGCGGCGAGCACGCTGCCGAGTACCGGGTGCGGGACGCCGAGCACCGCGGCCTCCGCGACGGCCTCGTGCTCGTGGAGCGCCGCCTCCACCTGGAGCGTGGAGACCTTGAACGCGCCCGACTTGACCACGTCGCTCTCCCGGTCGACGAGGTGGAGGTAGCCCTCGGCGTCCAGGCGGCCGATGTCCCCCATCCGCACCCAGCCGCCCCTGAACGCCTCGGCGCCCGCCTGCTCGTCCCGGTAGTAGAAGCGGGTGGCGGTGGGTGAGCGCATCCAGACCTCGCCGGCCTCTCCCGGGGGCAGCGGGTCGCCGTGCGCGTCGGTGATGCGCAGGGCCCCGCCGAACGCGGGCCGTCCCAGCGCCCCCGGCCTGGACGGATCGAAGATCATGATGGTCTGGGCGGGAGCGGCCTCGGTGGAGGTGTAGTAGTTGGTGACCGTCGCGTTGGGGAAGGCGTCGGCCAGACGCGCGGCCACCGCGGGCGGCAGGGCCGAGGCGGCCGAACCGAGCAGCAGGACGCTCGACATGTCGTGGCGCTCGTGCAGTCCCGCGTTGAGGAACTCGATGGCCATGGCGGGTACGACGAACACGGTGCCGACCCGGCGCGACTCGATCAGCCGGGCGAGGCGGCCGGGGGTGAAGCGCCCGAGGGTGAGCATGGCCGGACGGGCGTCCAGCGCGTTCATCAGCATCGTCTGACCGGCGTTGGTACCGATCGGGAAGGCGTGCAGCAGGTGGCGCGAATGGCCGAACCTGCGGCGGTTGGGGCGGGTCTCGCAGCCGAAGGCCAGGTTGGCGTGGCTGGCGCCCACGCCCTTGGGCAGCCCCGTGGTGCCCGAGGTGTAGAGGATCTGGGCCAGGTCCGCGGGCTCGACCCGCACCCCGGGCGGCCCCGCCGTCCCCCCCTCCAGCTCCGCGACGGCCGCGCTCCAGCGGTCGCCTTCCGGCGGGGTGAGGTCGCGCCCGCACAGCAGGGCCGAGGCCGAGCAGTGCTCCAGCATGTGCCGTACCTCGGCGGGCGCGAGCCGGTCGGAGAGCGGCACGGCGACGGCGCCGGTCTTCTGGACCGCGCAGTAGGCGACGGCGAAGTCGACCCAGTCCCGGCTCCCGAAGAGCAGCCCGATCCGGTCGCCCCGCCGCACGCCGCGGTCGAGCAGCCCGTGCGCGACGTCGTCCGAGCGCCGGTCCCACTCGCCGAACGTCATCGACGCGACGCCCTCGACGATCACCGCCTCCCGCTCGGGGTCCTGCTCGGCGCGGAGCGCGAGCATCTGCGGCACGGTCTCCGGGCTCACGAGGTCCGCTCGCTCACGTAACCGACCAGCAGCGGGAAGCTGTCGAGGTAGGCGGCGCCCCCGCCGAGGTCGAGGGCGACGTCGAACTCGTCCTCGACGGCGTCGATGAGCCGGAGCAGCGCCAGCGAGGTGACGCCCAGCGCGGACAGGGAGGTCTCGGAGCCGACGATCTCGTCGGCGGTGAGCCGCCCGTCGCAGGCAACGGAGATCATCCCGGCGATCCTGGAGGCCAGCGGGTCGGTCATGCCACCTCCCCCCGCGCGCTGAGCGGGCGCATGTCCGTCCACACCTCGTCGATGTGGGCGAGGCAGCCCTCCCTGTCCCCCTCGAAACCCTCGGCCCGCCACCCGGCGGGCAGCTCCCTGCCCGCCGGCCAGATCGAGTACTGCTCCTCGTCGTTGAGCACCACCAGGAAACTCATGACCCAACCTCCTCTTTCTTGCGGGTACGGCTCCGCAGAGCCTCGAAACCGACCAGGTCGTCGGGGAGCGCGTCGGGTACGTCGGCGTCGAAGCGGGCCAGCACCCGCACGCGCATGGCGACGAGCGCGATGACGGCGATGGCCAGCCCGAAGCAGGCGTACATGAAACCGATGCCGCGGCCCTCGCCGGTGCCGATCAGCAGGCCGACGGTGCCGGCCAGCGGGCCTTCGGGGGCGAGCAGCGGCTCGAACAGGGCGCTGCCGTACGGCGCGACCAGGCCGAAGCCGATCGGCAGGGTGGACCAGGCGACGAGGGTGTTGAGCGCGATGACCCGGCCGTGGAACCGCTGTGCCACCTTGACCTGGATGATCGTGGCGTAGACGCCGTTCAGCAGGGTCAGGCAGAACGACATGCCGAACGAGCCGACCGCGATCAGGGCGAGGTTCTGCTGGAATCCGGTGAGCACGCAGAACACCGCCAGGGCGAGCGTGGCGAGCAGCACCCCGTACAGGCGCCGCCTGCGGGGCCCGCCCCAGACGGTCATCAGCAGGCCGCCGAGGAAGACCCCGAGCCCTCCCGCGAACGCGACCCTGCCGACGTCGTCGAGCGTCGCGAACGACAGGACCAGTGGGGAGATCATCAGGAAGAGCGGCGACAGGAAGACGTTGAGCACCGCGAAGAACACGAGCATGCCGCGGAAGCCGGGGTTGCCCCACGAGTGGCGGATGCCGTTCGCCATCTCGGCCAGGACGCTCTCCCTGCGGCGCCAGGGCATGGCGGTCGGGAAGCGGACGAACAGCAGGACCAGCGTGGCGACCAGGTAGCTGGCGACGTCGATGATGAGGATGCCCTCCAGCCCGATCGTGGCCATCAGCCCGGTCGCGATCAGCGGCACGACGAGCTGGGCGGTGCCCGTGGCCATCTGGACGACGCCGTTGGCGTGGCCGAGGAACCGTTTGGGGACCAGCTGCGGGATCGCCGAGCCGTAGGCGAACCGCTGGAAGGTCAGCGCGATCGACAGGCAGACGAGCAACGGATATATGTGCCAGATCTGCAGATTTCCGGTCCAGAGCAGCACGCCCAGCGCGAGCTGCGTGCTCCCGGCGCCGATGTCCCCGCACAGCATGACCCTGCGCCGGTCGTAACGGTCCACGATCGCTCCGGCGAGCGGCGCCACCAGCATGCCGGGCACCAGTCCCAGCACCGCGAACAGCGCGAACCTGGCCAGCGACCCGGTGGTCAGGTAGATCCAGATCGGGATGGCGAACTCGGTCAGCGCGGACCCGGTGATCGAGACCAGCTGCCCCACCGAGACCAGCAGGAACCGCCGCATGCCGGGCGGAGGCCCGCCGGTGGCGGGGGCGGTGACAGTGCCGGTGCCGGGCTCGTCGGGGCCGGGCTCGTCGGGGCCGACTATCCGGAGGTCGGCCCGGCCGCCGGTCCGCGTGGCGCCGTCGGAGCCCTCCGCGGCGCCGGACTCGGGCACGGGGACGAGGGCGGGGGCGGGGGGCGAGTCGGAGCAGTGGGGCTCGCCGGAGACGCCCTGGAGCCACCAGGTGGAGTCCTCGGTGCGCTCCAGCGGCGCGGTCCGTCCTCGGGCCAGGGCCAGGTGGGTACCGGTGAGGATGTCGGCCAGTTCCCGCGCCCGGTACTTCACGAAGAAGTGCCCGGCCTCGTCCAGCACCACGCAGGCGGCGGTGCCGGACAGGCGCAGCCACTCGCGGTAGCGCTCCTGGTAGAACTCGGTCGCCGGGTCCCGCTCCCCCACCACCGCGATGACCGGTGCCGTGAAGGGCCGGGTCTCCTCCTCCTCGAACAGCCGGGTGAAGTAGCGCTCCGCCATGCGGGTGCCCAGGCGGCGGTTCTCGATGATCAGCCTGAGCTGGTCACGCTCGAACTCCTCGACGTCGAGCCCCGCCGCGGAGAGCGCGTTGATCCTGCCCTGGTCGCTGGTCATCCGGTCCATCAGGGTGCCGAGCCAGCCCAGGCCGCGCCCTGGGCGGGCGAAGGGGAACACGCCGCCGAGGTAGATCGCGTCGACCGGGCGGCCCGCCGCCTCCAGGTGCCGGGCGATCTCCACGATCAGCATGACGCCGAGCCCGCAGTGCCCGTAGAGCACCAGCGGCCCGCGCACCCCGGCGAGGATCTCCTCGGCACACTCGCGGGCGACCTCGTCGAAGGGCCGCGACCGCTCGCCGAGCTCGTGCCCCGGGACCGCGACCGAGTACAGCGCCCAGTCGGCGGGCAGCGCGTCGGCCAGCGGCTGGTAGACGACGGCGCTGCCGCCGCCGAACGGCACGCAGACCATGGTGGCCTTGGCGGCGCGGGGCGGGGTGAGCCGGTGCAGCAGCTCTCGCCCGCCGTCGCCGCCGGTCTCCAGCAGCCGGGCCAGTTCCCTGACCGTGCGGTTCTTGAACAGCTCCAGCACGGTCACCGCCCGCTCGGGGACCTGCGCGCGCAGCCGGGCGATCACCCGCATGGCGAGCAGCGAGTGGCCGCCCAGATCGAAGAAGTCGTCGAGCGCGCCGACCCGCTCCACCTCCAGGATCTCGGCCCAGATCCCGGCGACCGTCTCCTCCAGCGCGGTCTCCGGCGGCACGAACCCCGCGGCCGAGACCTCGGCGGCGGGATCCGGCAGCTTCGACCTGTCGACCTTGCCGTGGGATTTCAGCGGCAGCTCGTCCAGCCACACGTAGCGGGCCGGGATCATGTAGTCGGGGAGCCGCTCGGCCAGCCAGGACCGCATCTCGGCGGCCTCCGGGGCAGCCGGGCCGGCCTGTCCGACCAGGTAGGCGACCAGGCGCCCGCCTCTCAGATCCACGACGGCGCCCGTCACCCCCGGATGCTCGGAGAGCACCGCCTCCACCTCCGCCGGCTCCACCCGGTAGCCGCGGACCTTCACCTGCAGGTCACGCCGGCCGAGGAACTCCAGCTCCCCGCCGGGCAGCCAGCGGCCGAGGTCGCCGCTGCGGTACATCCGGGCACCGGGGGCGCCGTACGGGTCGGGCAGGAAGCGGTCGGCGGTCAGCCCGGGACGGCCCAGGTAGCCGCGGGCCAGGCGGTCGCCGCCCAGGTAGAGCTCGCCGGGAACCCCGGCCGGGACCGGCCGCAGGTTGTCGTCGAGCACGTGTACCAGCGCCCCGGGCATGGGCGATCCGATGGGCAGCGCCGTCCCTGCCCCCGGAGCGGCCCCCGAGGCGGCCCGGGGGGCGGGGGCGGCGCCGTTCAGCACGGCTCCGGAAGCGGTGCCGGGCTCGACGGAGTAGGTGGTGACACCGACGGTGGCCTCGGTGGGGCCGTAGTGGTTGATCACCCGGCACCGCCCGGCCGCCGCGAGCTCCGCGGCCCAGGCGCGCGGTGCCGCCTCGCCGCCGAGGATCAGCAGCCTGCCGGGGAGCAGCTCGTCCGGGGTCGCGTCGGCGAGCAGCGCCGCCAGGTGGGATGGGGTGATCTTGAGATAGTCGACGCCGTGCCTGCGGAAGTAGGCCGCCAGTTCCGGTGCGGCCGTGCGCGGGGGGATGAGGTGCAGCGCGCCCCCGGTCATCAGGCACAGGTAGAAGATCGTCACCCCGAAGTCGAAGGCGAGCGACTGGAGCAGTCCGAACACCCCGCCCGGCTCGATCTCCAGCCGCTCCCGCACCCCGGCGAGATAGACCATGACCTGCCGGTGCTGCACGGCCACGCCCTTGGGCCGCCCGGTGGTCCCCGAGGTGTAGATGACGTACGCCAGGTCGTCGGGGGTCACGCCGCTCTCCACCGGCCCGGCGTCCTGCCCGTCGGAGTCCTCGGCGCCTTCCGGGTCGCCCGAGGCGGGGACTTCGACCGTGGGCAGCCCCTCCGGCAGGCGGTCACGGAGGTCGGACGCGGTCACGACCGCCCGCGCCCCGGCGTCGGAGAGCACGTAGGCGATCCGGTCACCGGGATGGTCGGGCTCCAGCGGGAGATAGGCGGCGCCCGCCTTGAGCACGCCGAGCACCGCGACGGCCGTGTCCGCCGACTGCTCCAGGAAGACGGCGACCCGGTCGCCGCGGCCCACGCCGGCCCGCCGCAGCAGGCGCGCGAGCCGCTCCGCCCGCCCCTGGAGCTCCGCGTAGCTGAGCGAGGTGTCGCCCGCCACGACCGCGACGGCGTCCGGGGTGAGCCGGGCCCGCTCGGACACGGCCTCGTGCAGCAGCCCGGTGCCGAAGGGGGTCACGGGGGTGGACTCGCCGAGTGCCAGGACCCGGCGACGCTCGTCCGGCGGGAGGATCTCAAGCTCGGAGATCGGCGCGCCGGGGTCGGCGACGATCGACCTCATCAGGTTCTCGAAGCACGCCGCCATCCGCGCGACGGTGCCGGGGTCGAACAGCGCGGTGCTGTAGGTGAGGTGACCGGCGAGCCCGTGGGGGGTCTCGAACAGGTAGAGGGCCAGGTCGAACCGGCTGGCCGTGGCCTTCACCGGGTAGGGGGTCATGGTCAGGCCCGGGGTGTCCAGCGGCCTGGAGCGGTAGTTCTGCAGGGCGAACATCACCTGGAACACCGGTGATCTGCTGACGTCCCTTTCCACGCCCAGCTCGCTGACGAGCCGGTCGAAGGGGAGCTCCTGGTGGGCGTAGGCGTCCAGCGCCGTCTCCCTGACCCTGGCCAGCAGTTCGGCGAACGTGGGGTCGCCGGACAGGTCCGCGCGCATCGGCAGCGAGTTGACGAACACGCCGACCACCCGCTCCAGCTCGGGCAGGTCCCGCCCGGAGACGGGCGAGCCGACCGCGAAGTCGTACTGCCGCGAGTAGCGCGAGAGCAGCACCTCGAAGGCGGCGAGCAGGATCATGTACGGGGTGGCGCCGTGGGCGCGGCCCAGCGCGGCGACCGCCGCACTGAGCTCGGCGTCCAGGGCCACGCCACAGGCGGCGCCCTCCCAGCTCTGCTCGGCAGGACGCGGACGGTCGGCGGGGAGCTCCAGCGGGGGCAGCCCGTCCAGACGCCGCCGCCAGTAGCGGATCTCCTCGGCGTGGTCGCGCTCCCGCTGCCAGTGCGCGTAGTCGCCGTAGCTCACCGGCACCGGCGGCAGCTCCGGGTCGCGGTCCGCACGGTACGCGGCGTGCAGGGTGAGGAGTTCCTCCATGACGATGTCGCACGACCAGCCGTCGGTCATCGCGTGGTGCATGGTGAGCAGCAGTACGTGCTCGAACGGTCCAAGCCGGACCAGGAGCGCCCGCAGCGGCGGGCCCGCGGCGAGGTCGAAGGGCCTGGCCAACTCCTCGTCGATCTCCGCGAGGTCGCCGGCGGTCCGCAGCACGACCGCGGGCGCGTCGTCGACGACGACCGCGGGACCGCCGTCGGGGGTGGTGACCAGCCGGGTGCGCAGGCTCTCGTGCCGGAGGGCCACCTCGGTCAGCGCTCGGGCGAGTGCCTCGGCGTCGATCTCCCCCTCCAGCGTGGCCGCGAAGGCCACGGTGTAGGCGGAGGTAGCGGGGGCGTACTGCTCCAGGAACCAGAGCCGTTCCTGCGCCGGGGAGAGCGGGGGCACCGCTCCGGAAGGGCGCGGCGGAATCGCCGCCGTGACGACGCGGCCGCCCAGTCGCTGGGCGAGCAGTGCTTTCTTGGCCGGTGAGAGGCCGGTTCGCGTCAAGACACCTCCGTACTGGCGAAGAGGAACCCGTGAGCGTTCCCCCGCGGCGGGGAACGGGATCGCCCGAGTGTGCGATCCCATGTCGGCCGGCCGGATCGGCGCGGCCCGGAGACCTGCGCGGCGCGGAGTCACCCCGGCGCCGAAAGATGTGAGCGTTCGGGCGAGTGGGGGCGCCCGACCGGGCGCCTCATGTCACCGCGTGGATGCACGGCGTCGTGGGAACGCTCCCACGGAGGAGGCTAGAGATCTCTCGCCGAATTCGTCAAGGTTACAGCGTTGTTTTCGAGCACCATGAACCGAAACAAACCGCCTTTTAGACCCTTTTTGCAGATGAATACCCCTATTCTTCATTTCTTGAATATCTGTCATCCGCACAGTCATTGACTCTCATTCGTGCGCCTCCTACGCTCCGGATGGGAGCGCTCCCATGCCGCCTCCGCCCCAGTGGCCGAGCGTGTTCCCCAAGATCGTTCGATGCCAGGAGCGCACACGTGGTCGTCACCGCCCCAATCCCCCCGTGCCTGCGGCAGCCGCCGTCCCCACCGCCGCGAAAGGACCTGGAACTCCTCCTGCTCATCCGGCACTTCGAGCTGACCCTGCTCAGGCTCTTCGAGGCGGGTGAGCTGAGCGGGACCACCCACACCTGCCTGGGCCAGGAGTACATCCCGGTCGCGCTCTCGCCGCTGCTCCGCGATGACGACTTCGTCCTCAGCAACCACCGCGGCCACGGGCACTTCCTGGCCAGGTACACCGAGCCGCACGGACTGCTCGCCGAGATCATGGGTCGCGAGGGCGCGCTCTGCGCCGGGGTCGGTGGCAGCCAGCACGTCTACCACCGCCGCTTCCTGTCCACCGGCGTCCAGGGCGAGAGCCTGCCCGTCGCGGTCGGCGTGGCCCTGAAGCTCAACGGGACGGGCGCGCTCACCTGCGCCTACGTCGGTGACGGCAGCTGGGGCGAGGGGGCGGTCTACGAGGCGCTCAACATCGCGCGGCTCTGGCGGGTCCCGCTGCTGGTCGTCGTCGAGAACAACGGCATCGCCCAGTCCACCCCGACGTCGGCGCAGATGGCCGGGAGCATCGCGGCCCGCGCCGCCGCGTTCGACATCCCGCACCACCGGGTGACCTCCACCGAGGTCGGCGAGATCCGCGCCGAGCTGGCGCCCCTGCTCGGCGTGGTCCGCGGGGAGTCGCGCCCGCTGGTGGTCGAGTTCGTCACCCACCGGATCGGCCCGCACAGCAAGGGCGATGACACCCGCACCCCCGAGGAGATCGCCCTGGCCGCCGGCCACGACTGGTACGCCCGCTACGCGCGGGACTTCCCCGAGCACTTCGCCGCCCTGGACCTGGCGGCCCGCGAGCGGGTCGAGCGGATCGCCGCCGAGGTCGCCGCCCGTCCCCCGTCGGTCTGGGAGCGCCCGTGACCCGCGTCTCCGAGCATCTCAACCGGGCACTGCACGACCTGATGGAGGCCGACCCCCGCGTGCACCTGCTCGGTGAGGACGTCAGCGATCCGTACGGCGGGGCCTTCAAGGTCACCAGGGGCCTGTCCACCCGGTTCGGCCACCGCGTCCGGTCCACCCCGCTGAGCGAGGGGGCGATCGCCGGGATCGGTGCGGGCCTGGCGCTGGCCGGGGACCGCGCGATCGTCGAGATCATGTTCGCCGACTTCGCCGCGCTCACCTTCGACCAGCTGGTGAACTTCGCCGCCAAGTCCACCTCCATGTACGGCAGGGGGGTCCCCATCCCGCTGGTCGTCCGCTGCCCGTCGGGCGGCAACCGCGGCTACGGCCCCACCCACAGCCAGAGCCCGCAGAAGCACTTCATCGGCGTGCCCGGCCTCTCGCTGTTCGAGATGACCCCCTTCCACGACGCGGGCGAGCTGTTCGCCCTGATGTTCGCCCTGGAACAGCCCTGCCTGTTCTTCGAGGACAAGGTCCTCTACACCCGGCGCATGTACGAGGGCGGTGTCGTGGACGACCTGTTCCGCTACGAGCTGACCGACGGCGTCGCCCGGGTCTTCGTGGACGGCGTGACCGAGCCCGACTGCACGCTGATCGTCCACGGCGGCATGACCCACCGGGCGCTTGACGCCATGCGCGCCCTGCTGATGGAGGAGGACGTGGCCTGCGAGCTGCTGGTTCCCGCGCGGCTCTATCCGCTGCCCACGCTCCCCGGGCTCGACCGTGCCCGGCACGTGTGCGTCGTCGAGGACGGCTCGGAGGGCGGCACCTGGGGCGCCGAGGTGGCGCGGGTGCTCCACCCTCGGCTCTGGTCCACCCTGCGCCGCCCCATCAGCCTCATCAGCGCGGCCGACAGCGTCATCCCGGCCGCCCCCCACCTGGAGCGCGAGATCCTCGTCCAGTCCGGCCGGATCCGGCACGCCGTCGCGGAGGCCCTGTCTTGACCGAGGTCCGGGTACCCAAGCTCAACAACAACGACGCCTCGTACCTGCTGGTGGAGTGGGAGGCGAAGGACGGCCAGGCCGTACGGGCCGGGGAGCCGCTCGCGGTGCTGGAGACCTCCAAGGCGGCCGAGGAGCTGACCGCCGAACGGGACGGGACGCTGCGGCACCTGCTTCAGGTGGGCGCCGAGTGCTCTCCCGGCCAGGTCATCGCCCGCCTGACGCCCGACGGCGAGGACCCCGGAGACGATCCCGCACCCGCACCCGCACCCGCCGAGACCGGCGCGGGGCAGGAGGAGATCGTCATCACCGCCCCCGCCCGGCGGGCCATGGAGGAGTACGGCATCTCCATGGACCAGGTCCGGGCCCTCGGCAGGAAGGTGGTCAGGCGGGCCGACCTGGTCCCGCTCCACACCTCGCGGGCCAGAACGAGCGGCGCGGTGAGCGTCACCCTTCCCCCGATCGAACCGATGAGGGGTACCGCCCCGCTCATCCCACCGGACCAGGACGACTCCCAGCTGATCGAGCCGTCCAGGGCACAGCGGCGTACCGCCGAGGTGGTCGAGCGGTCGCACCGGGAGATCCCCGCCTCCTTCACGGTCATGCGGGTGGACGTGACGGACGCGCTGCCGTTCGCCCGGGCGGAGACGAGGCGGCTACGTGCTCTCATCGGCCTGCCCGAGCTGCTCGTCCAGGCGACCGGGCGGCTGCTCGACCGCTTCCCCCTCTTCTTCGCCACACCCGTCGACGGCCGCCGCGCCCGCCGCGCCACGACGGCGGAGGTGGGGGTGACCGTCGACGTCGGAGGCGGCATGTACGTACCGGTGGTGCGCGACGCGGGCCGGCGCCCGCTCGATGAGATCGCCCGCGACCTGGCAGGCTTCCGTAAGACCGCGCTGAGCGGGACCTTCAGGGAACGCGACCTGGTGGGCGGCAACATCATGCTCACCCTGCACACCGACACCTCGGTGATCACCGCGATCCCGATCGTCTTCCCCGGCCAGATCTGCGCGCTCTCCCTCGGCGCCCCGCGCCCCGAGGTGGTGGAGACCCGCGAGGGCGCCTTCGTCACCAGAAAGGTGATCTCCCTCGGCCTCGCCTACGACCACCGCTTCGCCAACGGCCGCGAGGCGGCGGAGTTCCTCGGCGCGCTCAGGGCCGCCCTGGAGAAACCGGGGCTGACGCCCTAACCTGAGCAGAGCTGGGCGCTCAGGGTCTGGCAGGCCCACCGCTCCCAGCGCTCACGCGGCCAGCCGCGCTCGTGCACGAACAGCAGGTACAGCTCGGGACTGAGCAGGCCGTACAGCAGGTCGGCGGCTTCTTCCACCGACATCTCGGCCCGCGCGCCGGGTTTGCCGACGAGCGCCTTGGCCGCTCTCCGCTGGACGACATGTCGGGGATCGACGTCGTTGGGCCATAGGGCGGCGACCTCGGGGTCGCTCGCGACCGCCGCCTCCAAAACCTTGCCGATCGGCGCGACCCGTTCCAGGACCGAGGTCGTGCCGGCGACGTAGGCGCGCAGCATGTCCTGGGCGGTGCCGGCGGCCAGCGCGCCGGTGTACCACGGCCGGTCCATCGTGGCGACCGGCTCGTCGTCGCCTGCGATGGTGACGTCGACCAGCTCCTTCAGCAGGGTGCGCTTGTTGCCGAAGACGAAGTAGATCGTCTGCACCGCGACCCCGGCCTTGGCGGCGATGTCCTGCAGGTTCGTCGCACCGTAGCCGTCCTGCACGAACAGCTCCAGTGCCGCCTGCAGGATGCGCCGACGCGTCTCCTGCGCCTTTTGTGCCCGCTTGCTCATCCGCTTGACATCACTCATGGCTAGAGTCTATCTCTAGATTCGATAACTAGAAGTCAACTCTAGAGAGCAGGTCCAGTTATGCCGGTCATCACCGTCACCCGTTTCCAGGCCGATCCCGCCGACGCCGAGCAACTCCGGACCCGGCACGCCGCCCTGGTCTCCGCCACCCGGGCCGCCTTTCCCGGACTCACCGAAGCGCGCCTCGGCCGGCTCGGCGACGAGACGTGGGTGGGCATCTGGCGCTGGGATTCGGCCGCGAGCCTGCGGGCGGCCCGCCAGGCCGTACCCGGCAACGCCGAGGCCACCGCGGCCTTCTCACTGACCCGCGATGCCGCGGTGGAGGACATCGAGGTCCTGGACGAGCACTGATCCCCCGTCCCGGCCCGCGGAAGGGGCCGGGACCCCCCACGAGGAGATGACATGATCGAAATTGACGCGTTGACAAAGGTGTACGGGTCGGCGCAGGTCCGAGCGGTCGACGAGGTGTCGCTGCGCATCCCCGCCGGATCGGTCTTCGGCTTCCTGGGACCCAACGGCGCCGGCAAGACCACCACCATCAAGATGCTGGCCGGGCTGCTCACCCCCACCTCGGGACAGGCCCGGCTGGGCGGCTTCGACGTGACCCGCCAGCGTTCGGCCGCGATGGCGCAGTTCGGCGCCGTGCTGGAAGGCTCGCGCAACGTCTACTGGAGCCTGTCGGCCTGGCAGAACCTGATGTACTTCGGCCGGCTCAAGGGCTTGCGCAAGGGCCAGGTCGCCGAGCGTGCGAAGGGTCTGCTGACCGATCTGGGCCTGTGGGAGCGGCGCGACGACAGGGTCGGCGGCTTCTCGCGCGGCATGCAGCAGAAGGTCGCGATCGCCGTCGCCCTGATCGCGGCCCCGCCGATCGTGCTGCTGGACGAGCCGACGCTCGGCCTCGACGTCGAGGCCACCCGCACCGTCAAGAACTGGATCACCGAGCAGGCCCGCGAGCTCGGCACCACCATCCTGATCACCACGCACCAGCTCGATGTGGCCCAGGAGCTGTGTGACCGGGTGGCCGTCATCCGCCAAGGGCGGCTCGTGGCCGACCTGCCCACGCATGAGCTGCTGGCCGGCTTCCGCGAACGCGACAGGTACGAGATCCGCGTCGAAGGAGTGGCGCCACCCGGGTTCGACGCCGTCACCCGCGACGGCGTCACCACGATCAGCGTGCGGGTGAGCGATCCGATTGAGGTGTACGACGTGGTCGAGCGCCTGCGCACGCAGGGGGTCGTCCTGGAGTCGCTGACCCAGGTGCAACCCGATCTGGAGGATGTGTTCCTCACCCTGGTGAACGAGCCGTCCCATGCTGCTTAACGTCCTGGGCGCGGAGATCGGCAAGGGCCTGCGCGTTCAGCTGGCCCACCCGGTCGGACACGTCATCACGCTGCTGATCAGCACCATGATGTACCTCGGCCTGCAGTTCGTCCTGGGCCAGGGCGAGCTGCGCCAGGATCTGCTGCCGCAGACCCTGGTCGCGATCGGCGGCTACTGGTTCCTGCAGTACGCCGGCCTGGTGATGGTGGCCGACCTCATCGAGGAGAAACGCGCCGGCACCTTCGCCCAGGCGCAGATGACCCCGGCACCGCCGTGGCTGCCGATGCTCGGCCGGCTGATCACCGCCTCGGTGTTCGGACTGGCGGTGGCGGCCGTCGCCTCCCTCGTCCCGATGCTGGTGGCCGGGATCTCGATCCCGCTGCGCTGGGCGGCGCTCCTGCCGGCCGTGCTGCTGGGGGTGAACGTGCTGGCTTTCACGTTCCTGCTGGCGGCCCTCGCGCTGGTCTCCCCGATGATCGGCGCCCTGCAGTCGCTGTTCACCTCGCTGATACTGCTGCTCAACGGCTCGTTCCTGCCGCTGGCCCTCTATCCGGACTGGCTGGCCGTACTGGCCAGAGTCCTGCCCACCACGCTGGGCATCGAGGCGATCACCCAGACGCTGTTCGAGGGCCGGAGCCTGGCCGAGGTCTGGAACGCCGGCACACTGCCCTGGCTGCTCGCCCACACCCTCGCGCTCACCGTCGTCAGCGGCCTGCTGTTCGTCCGCAACCACCGCCGAGCGCTGCAGGAGTCGTCATGACCTTCGCCCGCGGATTCGCCGCCGAGGTCCGCAAGGGCCTGCTCAACCTCGCCGCCGGATGGCGCGAAAGCCTCATCCAGATGATCACGTTCCCGCTGTTCTACCTGCTCATCGTGCTGTTCATGGGGCGCGGGCAGCTACGTGCGGAACTGCTGCTGCCGGTGCTGGTCGGCATGGTGGCGCTGACCTTCATCCATGAGCAGGTCAACCGGGTGTTCTGGAGCTATCTGGGCGACATCCAGTCCGGTGTTCTGGAGCAGACCTACCTGACCCCGCTGCCCTCGGCCGCGAGCATCCTCGGCCGTCAGGTGGCCGCCGTGATCTCGGCCTTGCCCACCGCGCTGGCCGTGCTGGCCACCGGCGTCGTCGCCATCACCACTCAGGGCGGGCGGCTGCCCTTCGACGCGCAGGTGATCGTGCCGCTGGCCGCCATCGTGCTGGGCACCTGCGGGCTGGCTCTCATCTTGTGCGGGCTGACCCTGGTGTTCAAACGCATCGAGATCATCACCCAGCTGTCCGTGGCCGTCTACGCCATCGTGGGCGGCACGCTGGTCCCCCTGGCCGCCATGCCGGACCCGATCGCCTTCCTCAGCCGGCTGCTGGTGCCCATCGCGCCCGGCATCGAGGCGATGCGCGACATCCTGCTCGGCGGCCACTCCCTGGCCACCCTCCCAACCGGCTGGGGCCTCGCGTGGCTGCTGGCCCAGCCGCTGCTCATCACCACCGCCGGGGTGGTCCTGTTCAACCGGCTCGAACACCTCGCCCGGCACCGCGGCACCCTCGGCCGCTACTAGGCCAAGAACCCGAAAGAAAGAGAGCACCTGACGTGAACGTGTTCCTGTGGATTCTGCAGGCCCTCCTGGCCGCCGTCTTCGGCCTGGCCGGGGTCATGCATGCCGGCCGGCCCAGGGAGAAACTGCGCCCCATGCTGCCCTGGGTGGAGGACTTCACCCCCACCCAGATCCGCCTGATCGGCATGGTCGAACTTCTCGGCGCCCTCGGCCTGCTCCTGCCCGCCGTCACCGGCATCGCCCCGATCCTCACCCCGCTGGCCGCCACCGGCCTGGCCATCACCATGCTCGGCGCCGCAGCCACCCACGCCCGCCGTAAAGAGCCGTCGGCCATCGCCGTCAACGTGGTACTGCTCGCGCCGGCCGCTGTCATCGCCTGGGGCCGCTTCGGCCCTTACCCCTTCTGACCCTCCGTCCCGCTCGAGGTCGTGAACGCCTCGAGCAGGACGTCAGCGCAGGTGGGGGGCGCCGTCGACCTGGACGCACCTGCAGGCCCGTACCTGGTCGGGTTCGCCCCCCGCCACCCGGTCACCCAGCTGACTCATGAGCCACTATTACCTTGGAATTTTCCTCATTGCCACCGGGCCCCCGGGAACCGGCGACGTCCGACGCCCCGGCCGCCCCTGCCGCCGGGCGCGATTCCCCAGCGCGAGGTGAAGGTGGGAACATGTCGAGGTCATGAAGCACCCAACGGAAGGCCATGATCGGTGAGGCGGCTACTCACGGTCCTGTTGCTCGCGTGCGCCGCGCTGCTCGGCGCGGTCACCCCGGCGCAGGCCCACAACGTGCTGATCGACAGCGACCCCAAGAACGGTGCCGAGCTGGCCACCGGACCCGAGACGATCACGCTCACCTTCGACCAGCCTGTCCGGCAGGGCTTCGCGCAGATCAGCGTGACCGGTCCCGACGGCACGCGGTGGGAGGACGGCAAGACGGCGGTCGACAGGGCGAAGGCCAGCGTCCGCGTGAAGGCCCTCGGCCCCGCCGGGGAGTACGTGGTGGGCTACCGGATCCTCTCCGCCGACGGCCACCCGGTCTCCAGCAAGATCACCTTCACCCTGACGGCACCCGGCCCGGCCTCCTCGGAGCAGGCCGGTACCGAGCAGGCGCCTGCGGACCCGGCACCCACGGACCCGGCACCGACGGCCTCGGCCGCCGCGGCCCAGGGCCCCGACCTGGGCGCCCAGGCCGCCGAGGCCGCGCAGAACGGCGGGGCCGGGATGGCGGTGCTGTGGATCGCCGCCTCCATCGTCCTGCTCGGCGGGGCCACCGTCGTGGCGATGCGCCGTACGAAGGAGGGGGGCGCGAGATGACCGTGACCACCGAGCGGGTCCCCGAGGCCGGCACCGCCAGGAGGCTGGTGGCCGGCGGGTTCGTGTCGGGTGCCGTGCTGGCCGTGCTGGCCGCGACCGCGTTCACCGCGCAGGAGGCGGTGCCGGGAATCGTCATCCCCGGGCCGCTGGTGGAGTACGGCCTGCCGGTGCTGCGGGTGCTACTGGATCTGGCGACGGTGGCGGTGGTCGGGCTGAGCCTGCTGCCGAAGATGCTCGGGTTCGACGACCCCGAGCGGACCGAACCGGTGATGCGCCGGGCGCGGCCGATGGCCGTGACCTTCGCCTGGGCATGGGCGCTGCTGGCACTGGTCATCATCGTCTTCCAGACGGCCGAGCTGAACCCCGGGCTGATCCCCACTCCGTCGATGATCGCCGAGTACGTCGACGGCGTCGGCGCCGGTCAGGGCATGCTCTTCACCGCCGCCTGCGCGCTCTCCTACGCCGGGATCGGGCTGCTGGCCGTGCGGTACGGCGAGAAGGTCCCCGCCGAGCTGCGGATCGTGATCGCCTTCTTCGGGCTGCTGCCGATCCCGGTCACCGGCCACGCCGTCGACTCGGTCTGGCACGACCCCATCATGATCTCAATGGAGCTGCACGTGATGGGCGCGGCGGCCTGGACCGGTGGCCTGCTCACGATCATCCTGCTGGTCGCCGCGGACCGGGAGCTGCTGGCGCGGGTGCTGCCGAAGTTCTCCAGGCTGGCCACCCTGGCGCTGGTCCTGGTCAGCGTCTCCGGGCTGGTGAACGGGCTCGCCACGATGGCCCTCACCCCCGGGGTGGAACTGCCGGGGGCGCTGCTGAGCGGTGAGTACGGCCCGCTGGTGGTGGCCAAGGTCGCCTGCGTGGCGCTGCTGATCCCGTTCGCCGCCCACATCCGCTTCCGCCTGCTGCCGCACATCGCGGAGCGGCGGGCGACGGCGGTCGTCGCGTGGGCGGCGGCCGAGATCACCGTGATGGGGCTCGCCTACGGGGTGGCGGTGGCGCTGACCACGGCCTCCCTGTCCTGAGCCCGGAGCGTGTAGCGGCCGCACGCCCATTCGGCCGCCAGCCACAGGACGGCGAGTCCCGCTCCCCCGATCAGCATGGTCGCGGGGGGCACCAGCGGGGGCGCCATGAGCATCTCGTGCTGGAAGCGGAGCGCCTGGTCGACGACGAGGGTGACGCCGAGTGCGCCGACCAGCGCCCTGACCACGGGCATCCTGATCAGGAACGCCAGATCGACGGCGAGCGCCCCGGCGATCAGGAAGACCGGCACCGCCGAGTGCGGGAAGTCGGCGACCGCGAGCAGGGGCCAGATCAGGGCGCGGAAGGCCACGTAGGCGCCGACCACCGCGGTGGCGGAGAACATCCGGCCGATCATCGCCCGGGCGCAGACGGCCACCAGCATGGCGGCGATCACGGCGTAGAGCGGGTAGAGCTGGTCGGGCACGGGCAGCGTGAAGTGGAGCGCCACCGCCCTGTCGTCCACCGGCAGGCCGATCTGGTCGGCGGCGAACCTGATCAGGATCGGTTCCGCGTCCGGCTCGCCCCTGTCCCAGGCGGCGAGGCCGTAGACCCCGTACTCCTGGTGCTGTTCCGGGAACCAGACGTTCTCGAAGAGGAAGACGAAGAGCCCGCCGAGGACCAGCGTGCGCGTCCGGCCGGGAACCGCCCGGATGAACCAGCCCCAGAGGACGCCGCAGACCATGAAGAGCGTGCCGATGTAGAGCATCAGGTGGGACGGGCTCCACGAGGTGATGTCGAGCCCGTTGACCCGGTGGTTGATCAGGTCGAGCGGTACCGCGATCAGGAAGACCGCCGTGCCCCAGGTGATGAGGCGCTGCGCGAGCTTGTCGACGCCGTAACCGGTGTAGATGTGGATGATGGTGAGCGCGAGAGCGATGGCGGTGCCGACACTGTTGAGCAGGTGCGGCGGGGCCAGGTCGTCACGGAGCCACTTGAAGTGCCAGGAGACGTCCCAGGACGCCCCGAGCACCTTGAAGGAGAAAGCCACCAGCCACCCGAAGTAGAGGAGCCTGAACAGGTCCTCCGGGGTCTCCCTGCCGGCCTTTCCTCGCGTCCAATACGGCAGAGCCCACTCGATGACCGGAGTGGCTCTTCTTCGGAGGCTTTCTACTGGCTTCACGTGTCGAAATGATGCCGCCCTCCACCTCAGTCCGCAATCAGGGACATCCCCGAGCCATCGGGGCGACCGTCACCCTTCCGGCACAGGTGATCATCCTTGCTCGGATGACCGGCGGGGACGCTCCTGAGAGTCGTCTCAGGAGCATCTCAGCTTGGATCAGTAAGCTCACGCCGTGACATCCCTCCCTCTTTCGAAGGGAGGGGATTCCCACGCTCAAGGAGAACTGGTGAAACGTGGGGCAAGGTCGGCCACCTGGATCGCGGTGGTCACCGTGCTGGCCGTCGGCGTCGTGGCCTGGCTGGTCTGGCCGTCCGCACCGGACGTACGGGCCCAGGAGCAGATGATCACAGTGCTCGACGGGCCGGGCGACGACCAGCGGGTCACGCTGGACGCGAGTTTCTTCCCTCCCGCCGGAGGCGGCAGGGCTCCGGCGGTGCTGCTCGCGCACGGCTTCGGCGGCAGCAAGCAGAGCGTCAGGGACGCCGCGGTGCGGCTGGCCCAGGACGGTTACGCCGTGCTGACCTGGTCGGCGCGGGGCTTCGGCCGCTCCTCGGGGCAGATCGCGCTGAACTCCCCCGACTACGAGGTCAAGGACGTGCGCCAGCTGGTCGACTGGGTCGCGAAGCGGCCCGAGGTCCGGCTCGACGCGGCGGGCGACCCGCGGGTGGGCATCGCGGGCGGCTCGTACGGCGGGGCCATCGCGCTGATGGCCGCCGCCCACGACCCCAGGATCGACGCGATCGTCCCGCAGATCACCTGGTACGACCTGGCCGACGCGCTGTTCCCCGACGCCACCGGGCAGGGGCCCCAGAACGGGGTGTTCAAGCGCATGTGGGCCGGGCTCTTCTTCAGCAGGGGCGGCCCCGCACCGGCCGTCGCCGGCCCGGCCGCCCTCGGTGGCGGGAACGGCGGAGGCGCGGAGCGGCAGGCGCAGGAGCGGCCGCTCACCGCCGAGGAGGTGCGCTGCGGCCGGTTCCTGCCGGAGATCTGCGACATGTACCAGCAGGTGGCCCAGAGCGGCCGGGCGACGGCGAGCGCGGTGGAGACGCTGCGCAGGTCGAGCCCGATCTCGCTGCCCGGGAAGATCAGGATTCCGACGCTGCTGCTGCAGGGACAGCGCGACTCGCTGTTCCCGCTGGGCCACGCGGACGCCAACGCCAAGGCCATCGCCGCCACCGGCGCCCCGGTACAGGTCGCCTGGTTCGACGGCGGCCACGACGGTGGCGACGGCGAGGTCGACTGGCTGCACGAAAGGACGCTCGGCTGGTTCGATCGCTACCTGAAGGAGACCGGCGACGCGGCTCAGGCCGGCGGCGCCTTCACGGTCACCCGCAACGGCGGCCGCGACCCCGGCACCCGCCAACCGATCCAGCTGCACGCCACGGCCGACCGCTACCCCGGGCTGTCGGGCAGCGGCCAGACCTCCGTACCGCTCAGCGGCCCCGACCAGTTGGTGGCCACCCCGCCCGGCGGCTCTCCCTCCTCGATCTCCGCGGTGCCCGGCTTCGGCGGCCTCGGCGGTGGCGCCACGGTGAACCTGTCCATCGACATGACGGGGCAGAGCGCCGTCTTCGACTCCGCCCCGCTGACCACCCCGCTCCAGGTCACCGGCAGCTCGACGGTACGGGTCCGGGTGACCTCGGAACCCGCGCCCGACGCGCGGACCGGGAGCGACGGGACGAAGAGCCCGGCGGGCGAGGTCACCCTGTTCGCCAAGCTCTACGACGTCGCGGGCGCGACCCAGGCGCCGATCCTGCCCGAGGGGCTCGTCGCCCCGCTCAGGATCGCGATCGGTGCGGGCGGCTCGGGCGAGGCCACGGTGACCCTGCCCGCCATCGACCACAGATTCGACGTCGGACACCGGCTGCGGGTCGCGTTCACCACCACCGACCTGGCCTACAGCACCCCGGCGGCCCCGGCCGTCCACAAGGTCGCCCTGGCCTCGCCGGCCGTGACCGTCCCCACCCACGCCACCCTGCGCACCCCGCAGACCGGCCCCGCCTGGTGGATCTGGGCGCTGCCGCTGGCATCCCTCGTCGTCGCGGCCGTCCTGCTGCTCGCCGGGCGCCGCCGCACCACCGACGAGCACGATCCCGAACTGGACTCCGTACCGCTGCGGATCAGTGGGCTGACCAAGGCGTACCGGAACGGCGAGCGCGCGGTGGACGACCTGTCGTTCACCGTGGAGCACGGCCAGGTGCTCGGTCTGCTCGGCCCCAACGGGGCGGGTAAGACCACCACCCTGCGCATGCTGATGGGCCTGATCCGGCCGGACGGCGGCGAGATCCGGATCTTCGGTCACCGGGTGGTGCCCGGCGCCCCGGTCCTGTCCAGGCTCGGCTCGTTCGTCGAGGGCCCGGGGTTCCTGCCGCATCTCAACGGCCGCGAGAACCTGGAGCTGTACTGGAAGGCGACCGGACGGCCCGCCGAGGACGCCGGATTCGCCGAGGCCCTGGAGATCGCCGGGCTCGGCAAGGCCCTGGACCGCGCCGTCCGTACCTACTCCCAGGGTATGCGCCAGCGCCTGGCCATCGCCCAGGCCATGCTCGGCCTGCCCGACCTGCTGGTACTGGACGAGCCCACCAACGGGCTCGACCCGCCCCAGATCCGCGAGATGCGCGAGGTCCTGATCCGCTACGCGGAGGGGGGCCGCACCGTCATCGTCTCCAGCCACCTGCTGTCGGAGGTCGAGCAGACCTGCAGCCACGCGGTGGTCATGCACCGCGGGCGCCTGGTCACCGCCGGGACCGTGAGCGAGCTGCTGGCCAGCCACACCCCGGTCAACGGCTCGGGCACCCGCCTGGAGGACGTCTTCCTGGACCTGATCGGAAACAAGGTATGAGCGACTCCAACGCCGCCCTCACCACCCCGACCGGCTCGGCGCGCGGGTACGCGCCGGGGCGCACGTTGCCGCTCGCCGTGGAGATCGTCCGGCAGTTCAAGCGGCGCCGCACGCTGGTCGTGTTCGGCCTGCTGCTCGCGCTGCCATGGATCCTGGTGATCTCCTTCAAGTTCGGCGCCGGGCCCGGGCAGTCAGGCGCCACCGGGCTGCGCGTCGTCGACCTGGCCACCCAGGGCGGGCTGAACTTCGCGGCGTTCGCCCTGTTGACGTCGGCGAACTTCCTGCTGGCCGTCGCGGTGGCGCTGTTCTGCGGCGACAGCGTGGCCAGCGAGGCCAGCTGGTCGTCGCTGCGCTACCTGCTGGCCGCCCCGATCCCGCGCGACCGGCTGCTGCGGCAGAAGCTGATCGTCGCGATGGGCTACTCGGCGGCGGCGGTGATCTGCCTGCCGGTGATGGCATTGCTGGCCGGCACCCTCGCCTTCGGCTGGAACGACGTCCGGGTGCCGCAGACCGGCGAGACGATCGCCGCGCTGGACGTGCTGCCCCGGTTCGGGGTGGTGGTCGGCTATGTCCTGGTCAGCCAGTTCGTGGTCGCGGCCCTGGCCTTCCTGCTCTCGGTCAGCACCGACTCCCCGCTGGGCGCGGTCGGCGGGGCGGTCGGCCTGGTGATCGTCAGTAACATCCTGCAGGCGGTCGAGGCGCTCGGCTCGCTCAGGGAGTTCCTGCCGACCTTCTGGAGCAACGCGTGGCTGGACGCCCTGGCGGCCCAGCCCTCGTACGAGGGCATGCTCAAGGGGGTGGCCGTCTCGGTCACCTACTCGGTGATCATGATCGCGTTCGCCTTCCGCCGCTTCCGGAGCAAGGACGTGGTCTCCTAGCCCCAGTGCGGGGGGCGCTCCTCGATCAGGCGGGCGTCGTCGTCGGCCTCGCGCCACTCGCTCCAGCCGACGTCGGTGTCGTCGGCGGTCTGGTCGGGCAGGACCGGCAGGCCGTCGTCGGCGAGGTCGACGGGACGCAGGTCATCGGGTTCGAGCACTGTCACGTGCCCATGCTAGCCATCCGCCCGGCCTGTCTTCTCGCTCCGCGAAGAAGACAGGCCGGGCCTGTCTCTTCGCAGAGAAGGCGGGCGGGGCTTGGCGACGCCGGGGACAGGTGAAAGCCCAGCGGGTACGATGCGAGGGCAGGTTTCCGCAACCCCCGTGAGGCGCCATGACAACGCCAGCAGGATGGCGGCGAGACGGCAATCTCCCCAACGAGCTGACCAGCTTCGTGGGGCGCACCAGGTTGCTCACCACGCTCAGGCAGCGGTTGAGCGAGCACCGCCTGGTCACGGTGACCGGCATCGGAGGGGTCGGCAAGTCACGCACCGCCCTGCGGATCGCGCATCTGATGCGCAGCCAGTTCAAGGACGGCGTCTGGTTCGCCGACCTGGCCCGCCTCCAGGACTCGGGGATGGTGCGCCACACGATCACCTCGGCCCTCGGGATCGCCGACCAGTCCGCCCGCTCGGCGGACGAGACGCTGATCGAGTGGCTGGGCGACCGCGAGATCCTCCTGATCATCGACACCTGCGAGCACCTGGTCGACGCGTGCGCCGCGCTCTTCGAGGACCTGCTCCGCAGCGCCAAGGGCCTGACCATCCTGGCGACCAGCCGCCAGTCGCTGAACGCCAAGGGCGAGCACACGGTCACCATCCCGCCGCTGACCGTCCCCGGCGACTCCCCGGGCGAGGACGTCTTCACCAACGAGGCGGTTCAGCTCTTCGTCGCGCGGGCCGGTGCGGTGGTGCCCAACTTCATGCTGGACGAGGGCAACATCGGCCCGGTGGCCGAACTCTGCCGCCGTCTCGACGGCATCCCGCTCGCCATCGAGCTGGCCGCGGTCCGGATGCGCGCGCTCTCCGTGGAGCAGATCCTCGGCCTGCTGGCCGACCGGTTCAGCCTGCTCGCGGGGGCCAGCCGCACCGCGCTGCCCAGGCACCAGACGCTGCGGGCCGCGATCGGCTGGAGCCACGAGCTGTGCGAGCCGGCCGAGCGGCTCCTGTGGGCACGGCTGTCGGTCTTCGCGGGAGACTTCGAGCTCGATGCCGCCCGCTACGTCTGCTCAGGGGACAGTCTCCCCTCAGAGGACATCATGGATCTCATCTCCAGCCTGGTGGAGAAGTCGATCCTGCTGAGCGACGGCACGCCGTCCGGGCACCGCTACCAGCTGATCGACACCCTGCGGCAGTACGGCGAGGAGTGGCTGGACAAGCTCGGTGAGCGCGACCGGATCAGGGAGAAGCACCGCGACTACTACCTGCAGCTGGCCTCAAGGAGCGAGGACGCCTGGTCGGGCGCCCGCCAGGTCTACTGGTACGTCAGGATGCGCCACGAGCACGACAACATCCGCGTCGCGCTCGACTACTGCCTGCGCACTCCCGGCGAGGTGCAGTCCGGGCTGAAGCTGCTGTCCTCCCTGTGGTTCATGTGGGTCGCCTGCGGGCTGGCCCGCGAGGGCAGGCTCTATCTGGAGAAGACCCTGGAGCTGGCTCGCCAGCCGAGCGCCGAGCGGTGCAAGGCGCTCTGGGTGCTGTCCTACATCAACAGCGCGCAGGGCAACATCAGCGGTGCCATCGAGGCCGCGGAACAGTGCAGCTCGGACGCCGTCAGGGTCGGCGACTCGGGCGCGGTCATCCTGGCCACCAAGATGCTCGGCACCGCCGCCTTCCTCCAGAACGACCTGCAGAAGGCGAGCGCGCTGCTGGGCGTGGCGATCGAGTTCCACAAGAGCGGGCGGGAGCTCAACCCGGGTCTGCTCCCCTCGATCGTCGAGCTGTCCATGGTGCTGCTCATCCAGAACGAGCCGGCCGAGGCCGAGGTGCTGCTGCGCGACTGCATCGCGGTCTGCACCCAGCGCGGCGAGCTGTGGCTGCGCTCGTACGCCATCTACGCGCTCGCCAGCGTGTGCCAGGCGATGGGCCGTTCGCCCGAGGCCACGTCGAACGCCCGTGAGGCGCTCCGCCTCAAACGCTACTTCCACGACGTGCTCGGCATCGGCCTGGCGATCGAGGTGGTCGCCAGGCAGGCGCTGGAGGACGGCCAGCCGGTGCTCGCCTCCCTGCTGATGGGCGGCGGTCAGGCCAACTGGCGGACCTTCGGGATGCCACAGATGGGCTCCCCGTTCTTCAACTCCGAGCACGACCGCTGCGTCAAGGAGTGCCGGCGCGTCCTCGGCGACGAGGCACACGAGGAGGCCTTCTCCCGGGGCAGGAAGCTGAACCTGGAGGAGCTGATCGTCCTCGCGCTCGGAGACCACGAGGACGGTCAGGTGCTCTCCGAGTGAGTCACCCGGCGGACTCTCCCCCCTGCTGCCAGGCCGTCGTGTAGCGGGAGCTGGTCAGCGAGTAGTCGACGCTGCCGCTGATCCAGAACTCCAGGCCGCGCACGTAGGCGAGCACCGCCTCGGAGCCGAGCGCCTCAAGGGAGGGGCGCAGCGCCACCATGTCGGCGATGGCCTGGTTGCGCATGGCGCCGATCGCCTCCATCGCCTGCTGCCGGGAGTAGCCCCGGTGCCTGGCGAGCACGCTTACCAGGTTGTTGCGGGAGTTGACGCCCTCGCTCTCCTTGGCGTAGGAGATGAGGTCGTTGTCCCAGACCACGACGTCGTTGGCGCTCTCGGTGATCGCCTTGACGTCGGGGTGGCGCCACTCCTCGGGGGTGAGGGCGCGTCCGCTCGCGACGTCGATGAGGGCGAAGACCGTGAGCATGGCGCCGGTGCGCCGCCGCATGAAGAGGTAGTCGTCCACCTGCGGAACCACGTCGGCCTCGCAGTTGGCGGCCTCCCACACCTGGGCGAATAGGTAGTCCTTGGTAACGGAGCACCAGCGGTCGAGCTGGTCGTCGTCTCCGTACCTGGCGATCCTGCCCTTGATCTCCAGGAGCGTCCTGGCGAAGACGTCGTCGACCTCCTGCCCGGCCTCCAGGTCGTCGAGGACGGTGAACAGCCGGGGCAGGGCGCGGGTTATCTCGCCTGCGCCGCGGCCCGACTCGCAGAAGGCGTCGTCGAAGGCGAACAGCCACACGCACCAGTCGGTCACCAGGCGGAGCGTGTGGTGCTCGGCGTAGGGGTACGTACGGGCCCCCAGCCAGCCGTACTTCGCCCGCCGATAGCGCTCCACGGTCTCGGCATCATCCAGGATGCCCGTGTCCACCAGCCAGTCGAGGGTCTCGGCGTTGACCCTTTCGACATGGGGGCTGACCTCGCTGGGAAAGGGGCAGGGTAACGGGGGGACGCGAAGTGGTAGGCCTGACCTACGCGTAGTAGTAGTTCCCACTCCTCCAGGATGGCCGAAGGGCGATAGTTTTCCTATACATCGGTAAACACCTGGATATCGCAATTTTCAGGTTAATGCCCGGACCATTTCCGGTATTCGTCCTGGCCGAACCTCCGGGCCGCGTCCGTCGCCGAGGGAGTTCCGGCATCCGGGTCGGCACCGGCCGGCAGGAGCATCCTGATCACGTCGGGCTCCTTCTCGAAGACCGCACCCGCCGGCGGCGTCTGTTCCCGGTCGTCGGCCCTGCCCGGGTCGGCGCCCAGCGAGGCGGGTGCCCGGACCGTTTCGGCGTGGCCGTGTCAGGCGGCGAGCATCAGCAGCGTGTCACCCTTGTCGTTGGTGAGGTTGGCCGGCACCCCGGCCTCGGCATAGGCACGGAGCGTCTCCGTCTCACCGGCTCTCGCCAGGTCGAACAGACGGGTTGCGAACTCCTCAAGCTCAGGGTCAGGCTGCATGTGACCCATTGTGCCCCGATAGGGTGCCTGTGACCGCCGAGGGCATCCGGAATTCAGCGGCCCCCCCGTGGGTTGAGCTGAAGAGACGATCGACGAAAGGCTGGAAAACGGTGTTCGACCCGACGGATCTCTACCGGCTCAGCGGAGACGTCCCTGAGCTGACCGATCCGGTGCTGCTCTACCACTTCGACGGGTTCGTGGACGCCGGTGGCGCCGGACGGCTCGCCATCACCCATCTGCTCGACGAGCTGGAGCACCGGGTCGTGGCGACCTTTGACGTGGACCGCCTGCTCGACTACCGCTCCCGGCGGCCCACCATGACCTTCGACAGTGACCGCTGGGTGTCCGTGGAGAGCCCCGAGATCACGCTGCGCCTCGTCCAGGACAGCACGGACACACCGTTCCTGCTGCTCAGCGGCCCCGAGCCGGACCGCGAGTGGGAACTGTTCACCTCTGCCGTCGAAACGCTGGTCACCCGGCTGGGTGTCGGCAGGCTGGTGACCTTCCATGGCATCCCGATGGCCGTCCCGCACACCCGCCCGCTGGGCGTCACCGGACACGCCAGCCGGCCCGAGCTCGTCGCCGGTCAGACCAGTGCCTTCGGCAAGGTCCAGGTGCCCGGCAGCGCGACCGCGCTGATCGAGTTCCGGCTCGGCGCCAAGGGGCACGACGCCCTCGGCTACGCCGTGCACGTTCCGCACTACCTGGCGCAGGCCGAATACCCCTCGGCCGCGGTGACCGCGCTGGAGGCGGTCACCAAGAACACCGGGCTGGTGTTCCCGCTGGACGGCCTGCGCGAGGCCGCCGGGAAGACCGACGCCGAGATCGCCGAGCAGATCGAGGCCTCCCAGGAGCTGTCCACCGCCATCACCGGCCTGGAACAGCAGTACGACGCGTTCGCCGCGGGCTCCGAGCGCGAGAGCCTGATGGCCGAGTCCACGGAGATGCCGACCGGCGACGAGCTCGCCGCCCAGTTCGAGGCGTTCCTGGCCGAACGCGACGAGCATCGCGGTGACTGAGCTGCGCGTCGGCCTCGTCGGGTACGGGGTGGCGGGGGCGTTCTTCCATGCCCCGCTGATCACCGCGACCCCCGGCATGCGGCTGTCCGCGGTGGTCACCGGTGATCCCGGCCGGGCCGCCGAGGCCTCGGGGAAGTACGGCGCGCGGGTGGTCGGCGACGCCGCCGCCCTGTGGGACGGCGCCGACCCGGTCGACCTGGTCGTGATCGCCTCCCCCAACCGCACCCACGTTCCGCTGGCGGAGGCCGCCCTGAAGGCGGGCCTGCCGGTCGTGGTGGACAAGCCGCTGGCCGCGACCGCCGGACAGGCGCGCGGCCTGGTGGAGCTGGCGCGTGCGAGGGGCCTGATGTTGACCGTGTTCCAGAACCGGCGCTGGGACGGCGACTTCCTGACGCTCGGACGGCTGATCTCGGCGGGCGAGCTCGGCGAGATCACCCGGCTGGAGTCGCGCTTCGAGCGCTGGCGACCGGTGCCGAAGGGCGGCTGGCGCGAGACGGGCGGCACCGACGAGGTCGCCGGACTGCTCTACGACCTCGGCAGCCACCTGGCCGACCAGGTTCTGCGCCTGCTCGGCCCGGTCGTCGACGTCTACGCCGAGTCGGACGTGCGGCGCCCGGGGGTGAACGCCGACGACGACACCTTCATCGCCCTCTCCCACTCGAGCGGGGCCCGTTCCCACCTGTGGGCCGGCGCGGTCGCCCCCCGGCTCGGCCCCCGCTTCCGGGTGCTCGGCTCGCGGGCGGGCTACCTGAAGTACGGGCTGGACGTGCAGGAGGAGCAGTTGCGCGCCGGTCTCACCCCCGCCTCTCCCGGCTTCGGTACGGAGCCTCCGGAGCGGTGGGGCACCCTCGGCACCGACGACGACAACCGCGTCGTCCCCACCGAACCCGGCGCCTACGCCGGGTTCTACCGGGCCGTGGCCGCCAGTCTGCGCCAGGGCGCTCCACCACCGGTCGACCCCGAGGAGGTCGTCGAGGCTCTCACCGTGCTGGAGGCGGCCCGGCGCTCGGCCGCCGAGCGCCGGGTCGTCACCCTCTGACGACCTGACGACGCACCACCCTCAAGGCGGTCGCGTCCGGGTGCCGCGCCTCCGTACTGGAAGCGCGGGCCGGTCGCGCGACCTGACAAGGGTCCTCAGTCGCGCAGGCGGGCGCGGAGGAGACCGGAGTCGCTATCGCTCCAGCCGTGCGAGGCGAGCCATTCGAGCGGGCCGCCGAAACGGTTGTCCAGGACGTGCAGGAACTGCTCGATGTACTCGGGCCTCGGACGGTGGTCGTCGGCCGGGCGGTTGTCGAGGTCGTCGCGATAGGTGGCGCTGGAACGCAGCCGGGCCAGGATGCCCTCCAGGCGGTCACCCGTGGCGATGTAGTCGGCGACGATCGCCTCACGGGTGGCACCGGCGACCTCCAGCGCGAGGGCGCTGACGACACCGGTGCGGTCCTTGCCCGCCGCGCAGTGCACGAGGGCCGCGCCGTCGTCGCGAGCCATCGCGCGCAGGGCCGCCAGGACCGAGTCGGGACGGTCGCGGAGGTAGGCGTAGTAGTAGCCGGTCACCCGCAACTCGGCGAGGTCCTCCTCGTCCCGCGCCGTCCAGGGCAGCACCCGGTCGCCCTCGATGGTGTCGGCCTCGACATCGGTGTACCTGCCGCCCTCGGCGAACAGGGTGAGGTGGTGGATGCTCACCTCCGGCACCCCGGTGAGCGGCCCCGGCCCCTCCAGGCGCACCTCGGGACCCGAGCGCAGGTCGACGACGTTGCGGAGCTTCAGGTCGGCGACGAGCAGCTGAATGTCCCGCTCGGTCAGCCCCTGCAGGTTGTCGGCCCGGTAGATGCGGCCGAAGCGTGTGGTCCCGCCGTCCACCGTGGCGAGCCCGCCGAGGTCGCGTACGTTGACGGCACCTTCAAGATCAATCCAACGCGTGAAGTCGTTCATCGCCGCCAAGTTTATACGCCCCTTTACGTATGGCCAGTTAACACATAGGACCTATTTCCGTAATTGCCGATGTCCATGTACCGCGTCCGTAAATGCACCGCATTTTTCTCCATGAGGAAGAGTGAAGGTGCCCGCCCGTGTCCCGACGCAAGGAGATCGCGTGGATCCGAGGAGACGCGCCCCGCATCTGCTGATCGATCCGGCTCTGCCCGAATCGATCTCCTCGGTCCTGCGCGCCGGCCCGCAGGCGCTGCGCGCGGCCCGGCTGGGACAGGTCCCCCGGTCCTGGATACCCGATCCCGTCAAGGCGCTCGCGATCGCCGGGCTCATGCTGCTCATGATGTGGCTGAGCAGCACGGGAGGCTTCCTCGCCGCCCTCATCCTGATCTTCATCACCGCGCTGCGCAGCCTGAGCGACGACCCCCGGAGCCTGCGCGAGCGGCGGCGCGTCCGGCTGGCCGTGGAGCACGGCGACCGGTTCGTCCTGCCCGAGGACCTCGACGCCGACTGCGGCGACCTGCTCCGCCGCGCGCAGGACGCCACCAAGACGGTGCTCGACTCCCGGATCAACCGGGCAGGGCTGCTCGACACGATCGACAACGCGGTGACACTGCCCGCGCAGACCTGGCAGATCGCCACGAAACTGGTGCGGTTGTCGAAGCTGAGGGCCGAGCACCGCCGCCTCGTACCGGACGCGCCCCCACCGGAGGTGGCCGAGGCGTTCACCCCCTATGTCGGGGCGCTGAAGGCCGCCGAGAGCTCGCTGACCAGGCGGATCCGCGCGCTGGAGGAGTACGCCGGGCAGGTCCGCAAGGCCGACGGCCTCTACCTCGCCCACCGGCAGCTTCAGGTGCTCGCCGAACGGACCCCGCAGTACGAGGCGCTGGTCGCCGAGACGGCGGAGGACGCGCTGGCCGTCCCCGACCTGGAACGCCTGACCGAGCAGGCCCGGCAGATCAGGGAGTTGTTCCACAAGAGCATCGACGAGGCCCGCGGCGCCGCCAGGCACCTGCTGACGACCGCCGACCCCTGAGGCCCCTGGCCGCGCTCTCGGCCAGGCGTGAAGGGGGACGCTCAGCCCTCCGCACGGCGCAGGAGTTCCAGGGTGCGGCCCATCCCCGCCTGGTTGCCGAGGCTGCGGTAGATGTCCTGGGCCTGGCGCAGGGCGTCCACCGCGGCCTGCCGCTCACCCGCCTCCAGATACGCCTCCCCCAGGTAGCGCAGGCTCCTGGCCATCCACCAGCGGTCACCCAGCTCCTCGAAGTCGCGCACCGCCCGCAGCAGCGACTCCTGCGCCTCTCGCGTGCGGCCGAGCCGCCCGTGGGCGCGTCCCGCCGACAGCTCGGCCCTGGCGACGCCCCACGAGTCGCCGAGCGCGGTCAGCATCTCGGTGGCCCGGCGCACGTAGGTGAGCTCGCGGAGCGCGTTGGCCGGGTTGCCGACCTCCCCTGCCGCGCGCAGGCACCTGGCCTCCTCCCACAGCTCGCCGCGGAGCCGGAACATCTCGGCCGCCCGGTCCAGGCTGAAACCGGCCCTGGCGAATGCCTCCTCGGCAGCGCGGCTGTCACCGGCGGCGTGCGATCCCCTGGCCGTCACACCGAGCACCTCCCCGTAGGCGCGCAGCGTCTGCGCCTCCGAGTAGCGGTTTCGGTCGCGCTCGAACACCTCCAGGGCCTCCTCCAGCAGTTCGCGCGCCTCCTCGGGCCTGCGCTGGGCAAGCCTGAGCTCCGCGAGGTTGCGCCGGGTCCTGGCCGTCCACCAGCGGTCCTCCTCGCCCTTGAAGGCGGTGACCGCGCCGATCAGGTAGCCCTGTCCCCGGTCCAGGTTGCCGTTGTTGAACAGGGTCATGCCGACCGTGCGCATCGCCCGCGCCGCCCACCAGGACTCGCCGAGGTCGGTGAAGATCTCCAGAGCCCGTTCGGCGTCCGCCGCGGCGCTGTGGTGGCCGCCCTGGCCGCCCGCCACCGCCGCCCGGTCCAGCAGCGCGATGCCCAGCGCCCGCCGGTCGTCCATCCGCTCCGCGGCCTCGCACAGGATCTCGGCGACCGCCCGCCAATCGGACCAGTAGGCCCGCAGCGAGTGGCAGAGCGAGCAGAAGGCCCGGCCGAGCCCCCAGGCCAGCTCCCACATCTCCATGCTCCTGGCCTGGCCGATCACGGCGACCAGGGTCAGCCGCTCGGCGTTGAGCCAGTCGGCCGCCGAGACCTGGGCCTGCGTCACCGCTCCCGGCCCGGCGGGCCTGACCCTGCGGCCCCAGTCCTGTGGCCAGCGGGCCACGGCCGCCGCCTCCGCGCGGCGGCGGTAGCCGGACAGGACCCGCTCGATGGCGGCCCGGCGGTGACCGTCGTCATCGTCGGAGAACGCCAGCTCACGGGCGAAGATCCTGACGAGGTCGTGCAGCCGGTAGCGCATCACCCCGGAGAGGTCGGTACCCGAGCACTCGGCGAGCTGGGCGTCGATGAGCGCCTCCAGCTGGTCGGCGCCCTCGGGTTCCGAGGTGGCGAGCAGCTCCCCCGCCACCCAGCCGGGCACATCGGGAGCGCTCAGCAGGCTGAGCAGGCGCAGCAGGCGGCGCTGCAGGCCGGTGCAGTCGTCGTGGCTCAGCTGGAGGGAGGCCCGCACGCTCTTGTCCAGCCTGCGGGCGATCTCAAGCTGGTCCAGGCGGCGGCGCTCGTCCCGCAGCCGGTCGGCGAGCCGGCGCAGCGTCCAGTTCTCCCGGGTGGCCAGGCGTCCGCCGCAGATGCTGATGGCCAGCGGCAGGTGGTCGCACATCCGTACGATCTCCTGGGCCGACTCCAGGTCGGCGGCGACCCGGTCGTCCCCGGCCAGCCGGGCCAGCAGCTCGACGCCCTGCGCCTCGCTGAACACCGACAGCCGCTTGTCGTAGGTGTTGAGCAGGAACAGCGGCTGCCTGGAGGTGATCAGGACCGCGCACCCGGGCTCGGCCGGGATCAGGTCCTTGACCTGGTCGCCGTCGTGGGCGTTGTCCAGGCAGATGAGGATGCGCCTGCCCTTGGTCCAGGTCAGCCAGAGCGTGCGGAGCTCGGCGAGACCTCCGGGGTCGGTGGTGAGCCGGACGCCGAGCGCGCGCAGGAAACCGGTCAGCACCTCCTCCGGACCGACCGGAGCCTCCACCTCGCCGCGCAGGTCCGCGTAGAGGCGGCCGTCGGGAAAGCTCCCGGCGATCTCGTGGCCGAACCTGGCGGTGAGCACGGACTTGCCCACCCCGCCCCTGCCGTACACCGAGACGACCAGCGGCGAGGCGTTCTCCGCGTGGTCCCTGGAGCGGCGGCGCGCGGTGAAGACCTCGCGCAGCTCGGCCAGCGACTCGGTACGGCCGGTGAAGTGCGCGGAGACCGGCGGCCACTGGTCCGGCGGGCGCCACGGCGCCGTGGCGGCCGCGCCCTGCTCCTCGGACCGCCTGCCGGTCGTCGCCCAGGTGAGCAGTCCGACCAGGAGGCCGGCGACCGCGGTGGCGCCCACCTTGGCCTCGGTGGGCAGCTCCCACACGTCCAGCGAGGTCGCCAGGACGCTGGCCACGGCCGCGGCGATCCCCGCCACCGCGGGCGCCGCCAGCGGGATCCGGCGTCTCGGCGGTCTGGAGCCACGCCGATCAGGCACGTTCGACGGACCGGCCATTCACACCCCTCGTAGGAAGAGCACGACACGCCCTGCGAATGACCGTCCGGTGGCCGGGTGACCCGGCCACCGGACGATCAGCTCCATTCTCCACGAGGAACGCTCCGCGCGCGCTCGCTCCGAACACCTTCCGCGTCACCCCCGCCGAGGGTGACGCGGTCCGGGCCTCAGCGCCCCAGCGCCTGACAGGTCGCCTTGGCGGTCTTGGTGGGATCGCTCTCCGAGGTGGCGGTCAGGGTCACCTTCGCGAGGTGGCTGCCGCCCGCCGCCCGCAGGGCGTTGACGGCGACCAGCGTGCTCTTGCCCGAGCCCGCGGTCGCGAGCTCGTTGGGCAGCGAGGCGGTCCAGCCTCGGCCCTCGACCTTCACCGACAGCCGGTAGACGTCGCTCTTGAGATAGGCGCTCACATCCTCGGGGTGCTGCCCGGCGGCCTGGGCGGCCCTGCCGGTGTTGAACAGCGGGAAGCGGCAGGTGGAAAGGCCGTCGCCGGACGGGAGGGCGACGGACGGGAGCACCTTCACCCCGCGCTTGTTCGGGCCGGCGCCGTCCAGTGAGCGGATCGCCACCGTGTAGGAGAGCACGCCCTTGCGGTCGCGCTTGAGATCCAGGACGTAGAAGTGGAGCCGGTTGGCCTCGTCCACGTACTCGAACTCGGAGCCCGAGCCGGTGCCCGCGTGGAACAGGGCGTCCGACAACTGGCGGTAGTCGCCGATCGTGATGGGCACGGCGGTGCCGTCCGGCAGGACGTAGTCGGTCATGCCGATGTCCTGCGGGTTGGCGTCGATCACCCACTCGAAGGGCGCCTGGTCGGCGTTCTTGGTCTTGGCCAGCAGCACCCCCGAGTCGGGCGTGAAGGAGTCGGCGCCCATCCTGTCCACGACCTCGAGCGTGTAGTTGTGGTATCCGCCGCCGTCGCAGAACGGGTCGGTGCGCACGTCGCAGGCCGGGCTGCGGTCGCCGTCACCGAAGGCGATGTTGACCCCGGACAGACCGGCCGGTCCCGGCTGGACCACCCGGGCGGTCACCTCCGCCACGACGACCCCGGACTCGGCCAGCGCCTCACGGGACAGGCGCAGCACGTTGTTCTCGTCCACCATCTCAAGCTTGATCTTGTTGCGGAGCATGTGCTGGGCGCCCATGGAGCCGCCCGAGGTGGGCGGGATCAGCCAGCGGCTGTGCGGGCCACCCGGGCCGTTGAAGCTGCCCCGGCTGAGCATCTCCCAGATCCCGGTGTACGCCCGGCGCGGCGGTACCCCGAACGGGTTGTTGTAGTTGTCGCCGATGCCGAGAATGTGGCTGAGCTCGTGGGCGTAGACGCCCTGCCCCGAGCTCTCCGCCTGGGTGGAGGACCCGCCCCCGGCGTTGGGCCAGATGGAGGCGGCCGAGGCCCAGGACGTCCACTCCACGTAGCGGGTCCTGGCCCAGTTGGGCAGGGCCGGGTCGGGCGGGCCGAAGTCGTCGGTCACCGCCTCCTTGGTGGGGAACTTGATCGGGCCGAACTCCTGCCAGGTGGCCGACTCGTCCTGTCCCGCGCTCAGGTAGAAGACGAAGTCGAAGCCCGCCGGAACCTCCTGGCCGACGTCGCCGATCCACGCCGCCCGCGCGTCGGTCCTGATGTTGCGGTTGCAGGCGTCACCGGCCGGGCAGGCGGTGCCTCCCTGGAACTCCATGGCGTACTCGTGTGACTTGCCCGGCATCTGGTAGGGGCCGAACTCGGTCAGCTCCACGCCGTAACGACCCCCGGAGTCCTCCATCCAGTACTCGTGGATGGTGTGGCCCCGGTTGAGGTCGTTGGGGGTGTTGAGGAAGTCCCGGTAGAAGCCGGCGACCTGGTCGCGGGGAATGTCGTGGGCCTCGGCGCTGGGGTTCCTGAAGACCGTCGAGCCCTTGGGCTGGGTGACCACGAACGGCTGGTTGGGATAGTCGGCCAGGACGAGCGCGCCGCGGAAGGTGCGCTTGGAACCCTTGACCGCGGGGTCGGCCCAGTTGGTGCCGGGGGGTTTGCGGTAGTCGGCCCACGTCATGTGGTCCGGGTTCTTCCAGTTCTGCGGGTCGATCGGTGCCGGGGTGCCGGGCTCGGCGCGCCGCGCGGCCGAGGCCTCGGGGGCGTCCTGCTGCCAGGGCTGGGTCTGGGGCCAGTGTTCCAGGCGCCAGGGGTGCTCCGGGTCCGGGGCGGGGTCGGCGGAGGCGGGCAGGGAGGCGAGACCGATAGGGATCAGCACAACTGCGGCGATCAGCACTTTAAGCAACTTGGGGGGACGAGTCACGCTAAATGACGTTATAGATCACTTTCGGATAGATCAACAATCCGCTGTCAGGAAAAATTGATGAACGGCCGGCGACGACGCGTCCGAGCTCGGGCCGCCCGGATCCACGACCACATCGCCTCGCTGCCCGAGAGGTATGAGACGGCGAGCGCGGCCACCGCTTCTCCGGCGACGAGAAACAGCGCCTGGCCGTCGCCAGGACACTGCTGCGCGACCCGCCCGTACTGGTCCTCGACCGTCTGACATCGCCCCGCTGGGCGGGTGAGGATCGGTGTTCACGTCCCGCAGGCGCCCGGATCGGCGCCCGCGGCCCGTGAACCGGATCGCATTCGGGCGACGTCTACCAGGCATGAGCCGCTCAGTGATTGTCTTCGCCCTGTTCTCCGTGTTTCTGCCGCTCTCCGCCGGGTGCGGCCGGGAGCCCCTGCTGCCGCTGGACGGGATCGAGGGTGTACAGATCGTCGCGCGTTTGGACTTCAGTCCCGGATTCTGGGGAACGAGCCAGTTCAATGCGATCAGGCCGACAGACCTGCTCGTCTACAGCGACGGCCTGGTCGTCCGGGAGGCGAGGCAGTTCACTCGGCTCTCCCCCGCCGAGACCGAGAAGCTCGTCGGGCAGCTCGTCAGGGAACTGCCCGCTGAGGTAACGGACCTGCCCGATGAGACCACCATGCCGAGCGACTCTTCGACCCTGAACATGAGCGTCTACGTGGCCGGTGAGGGCATGCGCCGGATCTCCCTCTACGCGTACGGCTACGGCGCCTCCGAGATGCCGGAAAAGTACCCGAAAGGTATACACGACGCCTACGCGCGGCTGAACGGCATCACGACCGACATGCCGTACACCTCCGACCGTGTCCGTGTGGTGACCAAGGCATGGGATCCCTCCAAGGACACGAGCCTGCCCCATGACCAGGCCGTGGAACGGATCCTTGACTGGCCCAAGGACGCTCCGCGGCTCGACCCCGCCCCGGGCCTCGACGGGGTGCACGTGAACGACCTGTCCGGCAAGCAGGCTCTCGCGGCCGTCGCGCACCTGCCCCGCTACATCCTCAAGGACGGCACCTACGAGTGGCAGCGGCTGAACCATCCGACCAGGGGTGTGCTCATGACCAGCTGGCGCTACCTGGTTCTCGGGGAGTAGTCCCCCGCAAGCCGCCATGGCCTCCCTCTGTCCGCACGACCCCGGCGACCGCTGAGAGAATCACCCATATGAACAGCTCTTCGCAGACCTCGCAGCCGACCTTCCGCACCGCCACCGGCGCGGACGTCCTCCCTCTGGTCTCCCTGGTCGAGTCGGCCTACCGGGGCGAGTCGAGCCTGATCGGTTGGACGAGCGAGGCGAGTCTGCTGGGCGGGCAGCGGACGGACGCCCGGAGCGTGACCGCCGCGATGGAGAACCCGGACGGCCGCATGCTGGTCGCGGAGTCGGAGGGCGAGATCATCGCCTGCTGCCAGGTGGAGCGCAGGGGCGGGCACGCGTACTTCGGGATGTTCGCGGTACGCCCCACGCTGCAGGGCGGCGGCCTCGGCAAGACGGTCCTCGCCGAGGCCGAGCGTCTCGCCCGCGACGAGTGGGGGGTGGACGAGATGCACATGACGGTGATCTCGGCCCGCGAGGAACTACTGGCCTGGTACGTGCGCCGAGGCTACGTCCGCACCGGCGAGACGGCCCCGTTCCCCTACGGCGACGAGAGCTTCGGCCTGCCGACCAGGGACGACCTGGAGTTCGAGGTGCTGGTCAAGAAGTTCGGCTGAGTAGAAGGATCGTCCACCGGGACACCTGCCGTCGGGGAGGGCCGAGGAGGGGAGCACGCCGGCTTGGGAAACTCGACCGGGCGGCGGTGACGTCCGGCCTTCCGGATGTGAGTGACCGATGACGCCTCGGCGGGCCTTGCCCGGGACGGGCGGCTCGCGGCGGTAGCGTGGCAAGAGTGAGCAAGCCCTACCTCGACCCCGTCACCTGGTACGCCACCCTGCCCACCGTGTTCGCCTGCGCCTGCCTGCTGATCACCGACCCCGAGGACCGGGTGCTGCTGGTCAAACCCAACTACCGGCCGACCTGGGACTTCCCCGGCGGGGTCGTGGAAGAGGACGAGGCGCCCCACGCGTGCGCGAGGCGTGAGGCGACCGAGGAACTCGGCGTGCCCGTCGAGGTGGGTGACCTCCTCGTGGTCCATTGGAGTCCACCGTCGGGGGAACGCCCCCGCCCGCTGATCCACTTCGTGTTCGACGGCGGCGTGCTGAGCGATCCCGGCCAGATCAGCCCGGAAGCAGAGGAGCTTGACGAGGTGGCGTTCCTCCCGTGGCACACCGCCACCACCCTCCTTGGGGAGAACGCCGCCACCCGCCTGCTCACCGCCCGCCGCGCCCGGCACGAAGGACGTGCCGCCTACCTGTCGGACGAGTGACCGACGGACCGGACCTGGCGGGCCATCGTCGCGTTCAGGCCCCTCGCCTCAGCCCGAGGTGCCGGAGAAGTCGAACTCCCCGTCCTTGACGCCACCGACGAACGCCTCCCACTCGGCGCGGGTATAGACGATCACCTCACCATCAGGCCGATGACTGTGCCGCACCGCCACCCGCCCACTACCATCGGCCAACGGCCCGGCCTCCACGCAGTTTCCGCCGCCGTTCTCGCTCTTCGTGCTGATGCGCCAGGCCACACCGGCCAGGTCCTCGGGAGCAGGCATGCCATGCCCTTCCATCGGTTTCACCGCAACTTTTCTGCCGTAAGGGAATCTGTACGGCTTGTGCATACGGCTCAGGTGCCGGAGAAGTCGAATTCCCCGTCCTTGACGCCACCGACGAACGCCTCCCACTCCGCGCGGGTATAGACGATCACCTCACCATCAGGCCGATGACTGTGCCGCACCGCCACCCGCCCACTACCATCGGCCAACGGCCCGGCCTCCACGCAACTTCCGCCGCCGTTGTCGCTCTTCGTGCTGATGTGCCAGGCCACACCGGCCAGGTCCTCGGGAGCAGGCATGCCATGCCCTTCCATCGGTTTCACCGCAGCAGTTCCTCTGCCGTCATGGAGATCAACTCAGCCGACTCCTCAGGCGTGAGAGCCAGCTCTCGCAATTCATCGTACGTCTGCATGAAGCGTTGAGTATCGGGTGATTCCACATAGATAGCTCCTTTTGGGGTCTCCGCATAGCCGATCTCAGGAAACGGTTTCTCCATCGAGAAAATACGGAACGCACCGGTTGGGCTGGCGTGCGCCCCGGCACTGAACGGCAGCACCCGAATCTCGACGTTCGGTTCGGCGATACGACCGGCCAGGTGTCGCAGCTGTGCTGACAAACACCCTGCGCCACCAACCTCGCGATGCAAGATGGCCTCATCGATGATCGCTGAGAACCGCGGTGGATTTTCTCTTTCGAGAATCCCTTGGCGAGTCATACGGAGTTCGACCCACCGATCGATCTGCTCGCTCTTCGCGTCGTACTCAGCCGCCGTGATCGCCGCCCGCGCATATTGCGAGGTATGCAGCAAACCCGGGAGCAGAGTGTTGTCGAAGGTGCGGATTTCGGCCGCACGGGACTCCAGCCACACATAGTCGACGAACGCACCGGCGACCTCGTTGGCGTACCCGTCCCACCAGCCTTTCTGCCAGACCTCCTGGCTGAGCTTCATCAGGCTCTCGCGTCGCCTGCCGTCGGCCACGCCGTACAGATCGAGGAGAGCCAGCAGGTCCGGGCGCCGGATCGGATACTCCCCCGATTCGAAGCGGCCCGCAGTGGACGGGTCTCGCTGGAGATACTCGGCCACGTCCTTGAGCAACAGAGAGTTGGCCTCACGTAACTCGCGGAGTTGCTGACCAAGCCACTGCGCTCGGAGCGTCACCCACTTCGGAGCAGCCATACCCACCTTCCAGGCTGGGCTGTACAGGCCATGGCTTCACCAGCCTGGCAAATACAGCTTGTGAACTTCAGTAACCGTGTGTCACTATACCCAACGTAGCCACCCGCTCACAGAGAGCGCAAGAAATGGCAGCATCCGACCACGGGACGGTCACGTGGTCACAGGAACACCAGGGAAGACAGGAGACCGGGGCGGGCTTCGCTGACAGGCCACGCCCGCCCCGGCCCCGATGCCGGAAGGAAGCACCCGAGATGGAGCACTTCAACGGTTCCGACTACCCGACTGTTTACCACGGCATGGTCTCGTGGCGCGGCGAGACCGGAGGAGGCGGAAGCGGTTTGTCCTGGCAGTCCGATTCGGCTCTTGACAGAGAAGATGTTCGGGCGCTGGCCGGGGGACTGCCCCGCGTGTTCGCGCTGGTCCGGGAGGCCGAGGACGAGGAGATCATGGCGCGGGTGGTGGCGTACGGGCTGGCCCTGCCGGGCGGCGACGCGGCCACCGTCGGCGCTGTCAGGGGATTCGGCCGGTGGACGAGCGCGCGGAGCGCCGCGTACCGGCTCGGCTCCGACCTCGTCTGGCTCGGCGACGGCGACGGCGACGGGTGACCGTACCCGCCTGGCACGGCATGGCTCGGCGGCCGCCGAGCCATGCTCTGACCTGTGGGTTTTCGGGCGTAAAACGGGTAGGGCCGCAATATGAGTCAAATGCCCCCGGACCGTAAAGGTCTAAGCGACGAGCAGGCGGTCGAAGTCGAGGAGTGGACCGATGACCTCGGCCTTCACCACGAGATCCTTCCGGACGATCCCGGACACCAGGACACGCTTGACGAACGTCTCTGGCGTGAGGCCCCGAACCACGAACGGCGGCCCCCACGCGAGGAGGACCGCCTGGTGGCGCCGGATGAGGGCCTCGGCCCGGACGAGACATCCGAGGAGTACGCCCGGGACGTCGGCCCCGACAGCGGAGACCTGTCAGCCGAGGAGCGCGCCATCCACATCGAACCCGACTGATCCGGCTCGTCAGGGAGGTCCTTCGCGGTGTCCTCACCGAGGACGCCGTCGAAGCCATGTGCCTGGCTCCGCGAAGTATCCACGACCGGGTAGCCGATTCCGCGTAGGCACATGGCCTGAGGTGCACGACCCCGCCCCCTACTCCGCGAGCGGTCCGCGATCAACCTGCGGCCCTGCCTCCCAGTGCCGCGACCAGGCCGGGGAAGTCGTCGATGACGTGGTCGGCCTCGGCCGCCTCGGGGCGGGCGGCGTGCAGGTGACCCCACGGGCCCCGGCGGACCAGGGCGGTCCACATTCCGGCCGCGCGGGCGGGCCGGACGTCGTTGTCGAGCCGGTCTCCCACGTAGAGGATCTCGCCGGCCTCGCGCCCCGACACCGCGACGACCTTCGCGAAGAAGCCCGGATCGGGCTTGGACACACCCCAGCCGTCTGAGGTGTGGATCGCGTCGACGGGCAGATCCATCGCGGCCAGCGCGTCATATGCCTGCGGCGGCTGGTTGCCCGCGATGATCAGCTCGTATCCGAGCCCGCGCAACGCGGCCAAGCCGGGCCGTACGTCCGGATAGAGGTCGTCGGCGTCGAAGTTCACCCGGAGCCCGGCGGGGTCGTCCCGCTTCCACGCCTCCTGCTCGGCCTCGACGTCGAACCCGGGCCGTAGCAGCCGAAACGCGTCCTCGAACGACCGGTCGAGCGCGGCCATGCCGCCCAGCACGCCGAGCATGGTGAACCGGGTGACGCCGAGCCGGTCGGCCCAGCGCGACCAGATCCGCGTCTCGTCGATCAGCGTCTCACCCACATCGAACACCAGCGCCTTGACCACGCCGCCCCCTTCCCAAGCCCGTCCGATCGTAGCCCGCCCCGGCAAAACGGACACCCGGTGACCGTTTCAGAGCGAACACCCTCGCACGAACGCGCCCGAACACCGGCATCACTCCCGACCGTGCCGCAGCCCGCAGCCGATCCATGATCGCCGCGCATTTCGCTCATGACCGACGGCGCCTCATGGAACACTTAGAGTGCATGTTCGGACACGAAGGGATACACGCCCATGGTGATGACAGCGTCTCAGCGATCCGCCTCGCGCACCGCGCCCCAGCCGCCCGCTCAGCCCGCCGCACCTGAGGACCGTCCACTACCTCGCACCCCGAGGGAGATCTTCGAGTCTCTTCCCCCTATCCGTGGCCTACGGGCCGAAGTCGTCGACGGGAACCTGATCGTGAGTCCTTCCGCGACCCCCCGGCACGCGCGTATAGCAAGATGCCTCAGCAGAGCCCTGATCCCTGTGGAGGACAAGAACGACTGGGAGAGCTTCTCCGGTGATGTCGACATCTGCGTCGAAGGTCCACGAGACACCATCGTCCCCGATTACTGCCTGGTCCCCGTGGACGCTCCACTCTGGGGAGATCGGGAGATCCTCTCCTCGGGGCTGATCCTGGTGGCGGAGATCGTCTCGCCCGGCTCCATGGAGATGGACCGCGCCACGAAGCCCCGGATCTACGCGGGCTGCGGCATCCCGATCATGCTGATCGTCGACCCCGTCGCCTCACCGCCCGCGGTGACCGTCCTCAGCGACCCCGAGGACGGCAGCTACCGGACCATGACCCACACCGAGATGGGCAAGCCGCTCCGGATCCCCTCCCCCGTCGACTTCGACCTGGACACCTCGATCTTCCTGTAACGACACCGACTCGACTCCTCGGGGCAGGACACGGTCTCAATCAGCCGGCGGATGCCCGCGGGCACGGACCTGGCGACGACGGACGCCGCGGCCTGCCCCACCCAGCGAGGCGTCGGCACCGGGATAAGGCGCGACGGAGCCACCAGCCGGTGAACACGTCTCGCTCCTGTCCGATGTGCCGGTGGCACCGGACGGGACGCCGACCAATCCACGTGCCGTTCCGCTTCGAAGAAGCGGCGAAACGTGCTTTGCTCATGGCGGGGAGGATGCATGAGACCTAGACGGGCGCTGAGGTCGGCAGAGGACCGCGACTCCCTCCAGAGCGGGCTGGAAGACCTGCTCGAACACGTGGCGCGAGGAGATCGCGCCGCCTTTGAACGGATCTACGACCTGGTCGCCGGCCCCGTCTACGGGCTGGTCCTGCGCGTGCTGCGCGACCCCGCGCAGAGCGAGGAGGTCGCCCAGGAGGTCCTCGTCGAGGTGTGGCGCAGCGCCGCTCGCTACGAACGCGCCCGCGGCTCGGCGATGGCCTGGGTCATGACGATCGCCCACCGCCGCGCCGTCGATCGCGTCCGCGCCGTCCAGAGCGCCGTCGACCGCGAGGACCGGGTGGCCAGGCTGGAGGTGCATCGTCCTTTCGACGAGGTCGCCGAGTCGGTGGGGGCCCGCCTGGAACGCGAACGGCTGCGCCGCTGCCTTGACGGGCTCACCGAGCTGCAACGCCAATCCGTCACTTTCGCCTATTACGGTGGATATTCCTATCGTGAAGTCGCCGAGCTGCTGAAGGTGCCACTGGCCACGGTGAAGACCCGGATGCGTGACGGGCTGATCCGCATACGCGACTGCCTGGGGGTGGAACGATGAACAGCGTCGAGAGCGGTCACGACCCGCACACCCTGTCCGGCGCCTACGTCCTGGACGCCATCGACGACCCTGCCGACCGGCTGCGCTTCGAGGAGCACCTGGGCCGCTGCGCCGAGTGCGCGCAAGAGGTGCGTGGCATGGCCGAGACCGCTGCCAGGCTCGGCCATGCCACGGCCACCGACCCGCCGCCGGGACTGCGCGAGCGGGTGATGACCCAGATAGATCAGGTCCGTCAGCTGCCGCCCTCCCTCATCGCGTACGCACCCGACGCGAGGAGGAGGAAGGCCCCGTGGTGGCCCCGCCTGGCCGTCGGACTGGCCGCCGCCGGACTGGCCGCCGCCGTTTCGCTGGGTCTGATCGCCGTCCGCGCCCAGGATCAGCTGGAGCAGATCCAGCAGCGCGACCGGCGGATCTCCGCCGTCCTGGCCGCGCCTGATGCCCGTACCCTCACCGCGACCGCGCAGCGGGGCGGCACCGCCACCGTGGTGTTCTCCCGCGCCGAGGGAGAAATGGTGTTCCTGGCCAGTGGGTTGGCCGCCCTGCCCGACAGCCGTACCTACCAGCTCTGGCAGATCGGCCCCACGGGCATCCGCTCGGCCGGGCTGATACGCCCCGATGACTCCGGCCGTACCCCGCTCGTCGTCACCACCCCCTTCGCCGCCACTACCCAGCTCGGCGTCACCATCGAGCCCGAAGGCGGCTCGGCCCAGCCCACCACCCGGCCCCTGCTCCTGGTCGACCTGCCCGCCACCTGAGCACGACAGCGCCTCCGTACGACCACCCCGCCGACCGCCCTGGCGGGGTGGTCGTGTTGTCGGCTCAGCCCACAACGCCACCGTTCACATCGTCGACAGCATGGCGTGGGTCAGTACGCCGAACCAGTGGCATACCAGTGCCTCAACCAGCGAAATCAGGGATGGTCCACGGCCCGAAAAATCGACCAATCCGAGGGCGGTCCGGCGACGAATACGGCGCAGGGGAGAAGGACCCGACCGGATGCCTCCCCCAGCCCTCATGGGCCGGTCACAGGTGTGACCGGCGGCCGAAAGGACCAACGAAACATGGAGCTCCGAATCAGTCGGCGCGCCCTGATCGGCATCGGCGTCGCGGGAGTACTCACCGCCTCCTCCCTCGCCCTGCTCAGAGCAGAGACCGGCGCGGCGTCCTCGCACCGCGAGGCGCCCATGATCGCGGGTGACCCGCGCAACGACAACACCGACGTGTACGCGTTCGTCAGCCCGGACAAGCCCGACACCGTCACCCTGATGGCGAACTTCATCCCGTTCGAGGAGCCGAACGGCGGGCCGAACTTCTACCGGTTCGACGCCGGGTCACGTTACAACATCAAGATCGACAGTGATGGCGACGCACAGCCCGACACCGTCTACCAGTGGACGTTCCGTGACGAGGACAGGCGCGGCACGGACACCTTCCTGTACGACAACGGCCCTGTCACCTCGCTGAACGACAAGAACCTGCTGTTCAGACAGCGCTACACGGTCAAGAAGATCACCCATCGAGGAACGCGGACCCTGGTCAAGGACGGCGTGGTGGCCCCGAGCAACACCGGCCCGGCCTCGATGCCCGACTACGCCTCGCTGCGCACCCAGTCGATCAAGAACCTGCCCGGCGGCGGGAAGGCATTCGCCGGCCAGGCCGACGAGGCGTTCTTCGCCGACCTGCGGGTCTTCGACCTGCTCTACGGCGGCGACCTGTCCGAGGTCGGCCAGGACACCCTCAGGGGCTACAACGTGCACAGCCTGGCCCTGCAGGTGCCCAAGGACGAGGTCGCCCTGAAGGGCGACGCCGACCGCAACCCGGTCATCGGCGTCTGGTCCACCGTGGACAAGTGGAGCCCCCAGGGCTACGTCCAGGTCTCCCGGCTGGGCCAGCCGCTGGTCAACGAGGTCGTGGTCCCGGCCGGACTGAAGGACGCCTTCAACGCGCTGCCCCCGCACAAGGACGCCGACGTCCCGGCCGTCGTCAAGCGCGTCACCAACCCGGAGGTGCCCAAGCTCCTTGAGGCCATCTACGGCCTCAAGGCGCCGAAGACCCCCCGGGCCGACCTGGTCGAGATCTTCCTGACCGGCATCGCCAAGGCCAACGGCCCGATCAAGGCCGACCTCAACTCGCAGAGTCTCAACAAGGACGCGGGCAGGTTGCGCCCGGCGGAGATGCTGCGGCTGAACATGGCCGTCGCGCCCGCCGCGAACCCGAACCGGCTCGGCGTGATCGCCGGCGACCTGCAGGGCTTCCCGAACGGCCGCCGCCTCGGGGACGACGTGATCGACATCGCCCTGCAGGCGATGGCCGGCGCCGCCCAGAGCGGCGAGCTCGTCGACGCGCTGGCCGCCGGCGACAAGGTGGACCGGAACGACAAGCCGTTCGGCACCCGGTTCCCCTACATCCCGCTGCCCGGCAACACGTCGGTCAACGCGAGCTGATCCGACGGTACGGGACCCGGCCTGCCCGGGTCCCGCACCCGGCCCTGGGGGTAACCACCGTGAAGACATCCGTAAGAGCACGGCTCGCCGTGGGCGTGCTGGGCCTGGCGACGGCACTGACCTCGGGGGCGGCCCTGATCCCCGGCGATCGAACGCCGTCGCCCGCCACCGCACCGCCCCAGCAGTCGGCCGAGATCCCGGTCTCGGCCGGCTCCCTCAAGAGCGCGATCCAGGCGCTGACCGCCCGGCTGCGGCGGCTGCCCGATGACCACCAGGCCTGGGCGCGGCTCGGCTCCGCCTACGTCCAGCAGGCACGCCTGAGCGCCGACCCGTCCTTCTATCCGAAGGCCGAGCAGGCGCTGGCCCGCTCCGCCGCGCTGAGCCCCGGCAATTTCGCCGCGCTGACCGGCCAGGCAGCGCTCGCCGCCGGTCGGCACGACTTCACCGAGGCCGTACGACTGGCCAAGCTGTCACAGACCGCCAATCCCTACGGCCAAGGCGCCCAGGCGGTGCTGGCCGACGCCTACACCCAGCTCGGCCGCTACGACGAGGCCACCCGGGCGATCAGCAGGATGATGGAGTTGCGCCCCGGTGTCGCGGCCTTCACCCGGGCCTCCTACGACGCCGAACTCCGCGGGGATCGCACGACGGCACGCCGCATGCTGGAGCACGCCCTTGACGACGCCTTCTCCCCCGACGACATCGCCTACTGCCGTCACTACCTGGGCGAGCTGGCCCTGCGCTCCGGTGATCCGCGCGGCGCCACCGAGCAGTACCGCCTCGCGCTGAAGGCCGCCCCCGACTTCACCGCCGCTCTGGCCGGAACGGCCAGAGCGGCGGCGCTCGACGGCCGGCCGGCTGAGGCCGCCGACCTCTACGCCACCGTTGTCGGGCGCCTGCCCCTGGCCCAGTACGTGATCGAGTACGCCGAGGTGCTGGTCGCGGCGGGCAGGGATCCCGCCGAGCAGTGGGCGCTGCTGCGCGCGCAGCGGACCCTGATGGAAGCGGCCGGGGTCAAGGACGACCTGACCTGGGCCGAGTTCGAGGCCGACCACGGCTCTCCCGCACGGGCCGTCGAACACGCCGAGGCCGAATACGCCCGCAACCCCAACGTGGTCGCCGCCGACGCCCTGGCCTGGGCCCTGCACCGCGACGGCCGTGACCGGGAGGCCCTGCCGTACGCGCGTAAGGCCACCGCCACCGGCTGGCGCAACGCCCTGTTCCATCACCACCGCGCCGAGATCGAACGCTCGCTCGGCCGCACCGAGGAGTCCAGGCGCTCCGCCGCCCGGGCCCGCGACGCCGACCCCACCTTCTCCGCCGATCTCCCTGCCCTAGCGAGGTTCTCCTGATGCTTGCGGTCACTACCGCCGCCTGCGGCCTGGCGATGTGCGCGACGCTCGCCGCAGGCGCCGCGCCCTCCAACGCGGAGATGGCGCACCCACTGGGCAACTTCACCGTCAACCACTACAACGGCCTGCGGATCGCCCCGGACCGGGTGGAGAACCTGGCGGTCGTGGACAGCGCCGAGCTGCCCACCCTGCAGGCCCGCCCCGCGGTGGACGCCGACCGCTCAGGAACGGTCTCGGACGCCGAACGGTCGGCGTACGGCACCGCCCGGTGTGGCGAACTCGCCACCGCACAGCGTCTGACGGTGAACGGGACCGCGACGGTGTGGCAGATCTCCGAGGCCGTCTTCGCCTACGAGCCCGGTCAGGGCGGCCTGCAGACCAGCCGCCTGACATGCCGCCTGCACGCCGCCGCGAAACCGCTCCAGGCACCCACCGCCGCCGCGGCCTCCGGCTCCGGGACCTCGGTGACGTCCGAGGGGAGCGGGACGGTCGAATTCAGTGACGGCTTCCTGGCCGACCGGCTGGGCTGGCGGGAGATCACCGCGGTGTCCGCCGCGGGGCTACGGCTGGTGCGCCCTTCGGTGCCCGGCACGAGTGTGAGCCGGGAACTGCGGTCCTACCCCGGCGACCTGCTGGCCGACCCACTGGACCAGCGGGCGGTGAAACTGGGCGTGACGCCGGGAACCGGCTCGGCGGCGACCGCGATACCGCCGGTGTCCGGCGGACCCGTCGCAGACGCACTGGCCGCGCTGGACCGCCTGTTCACCAACCTGATCGGCACCGCGTCGCTGACCGTGCCGCTGGGCCTGCTCTCCGTGGCGCTGGCCGCGGTCCTCGGCGCCGGCCACGCGCTCATCCCCGGTCACGGCAAGACCATCATGGCCGCCTACCTCGCCGGCCGCAGCGGCCGCCCACGTGACGCGCTGGTCGTCGGCGCCACCGTGACGGCCACCCACACGCTGGGTGTTCTCGTCGTCGGCCTGCTGCTGAGCGCCTTCTCCGCCCTCACCGGGGAGTCCGTGCTCGGCTGGCTCGGCCTGGCCAGCGGCCTGCTGATCACTGTCATCGGCGCCGGTCTCCTGCGATCGGCCTGGCGCGCCCACCGCAGCGGCGAGCCCTCCGGCCACAGGCACGGGCACGGGCACGGACATGTGCCCTCCGCCGAAGGGCACGACCAGAGATCCGGCTACGGGCACGGCCACACCGATCCGGGCCGTGGAGTCGTCCGGACGGCGGTGCTGGATCGGGAGCGGCCCGCACAGACCGAGGCCACCCGCTCGCGGCGCGGGCTGGTGGGGATGGGGGTGGCGGGAGGCCTGGTGCCCAGCCCTTCCGCGCTCGTCGTCCTGCTCGGCGCCATCGGGCTTGGCCGCACCTGGTTCGGGATCACGCTGGTGTTCGCCTACGGCATCGGCATGGCGAGCACCCTGACCGCCACCGGCCTGCTCCTGGTCAAGCTGGCGGGACGACTCGACCGGATGGCGACGAGGGGACACGGCATGGCTGCCCGCCTGTCGTCTCTCGCCCCGGTCGGCACCGCCGCCGTCGTCATCGTACTCGGCCTGGGCCTGGCCATCCGGGGCCTGGCCGGAGCCGCCTGAGAGAAACCGGCCCTGGCCTCGCGTCCGGCGGTTCCACAAACCATGAACCGCCGCTCGCCAGGAGCGCAGGCCACCCGGGCGACGATTTCGGGCCGGCCTCCCCGGGGGGAGGAGGGACCACCGCCGACCGGCTCGGCCGTCCTCCATCTCGATGCCCCGGCAGCCGTTCCCCCGCCCAGGCGGGCGAACCGGCTCAGAGTTTCTCCATCGCCTTGCGAATGCGCTTGTCGGAGATCGAGTACGGGGTGCCGAGGGTCTGGGCGAAGTAGCTGACCCTGAGCTCCTCGATCATCCAGCGGATCTGCCGGACGTCGTCGTCGGAACGGCGGGCCGGGGGGAGCTTCTCGACCAGCTCGTGATAGTCGTCCTCGATGTCGTGCACCTTGCCCATCCGCTCCCCGTCGCGGAACGCGTCCTCGTGCACCTTCTCCAGCCGCCGCTCGGCTCCCTTGAGATAGCGGAGCAGGTCGGGCAGGCGCTTGTGGCCGGTCTCGGTGACAAAGCCCGGGTAGACCAGGTTGGCCACCTGGTCGCGGATGTCCTCGATCGCGGGCGTCGAGCGGGACTCGGGCAGCAGCGTCGAGACGGTGTGCCAGACCTTGAGGATGCTCTCGACCCTGGCCACCACCTCGGCCGTGGTGTCGAAGAGCTCGGCGCGGACCGCCTCGTGCAGGGCGGTGAAAGCGGACTCCTCCCAGACCGGCCCGCCGTACTCGTTCATGAGATGGTCGGCGGCGCAGGCGATGCAGTCGTCGAACAGGGCGACGGCACCGGCGTGCGGGCTCCGGCTCAGGGCGAGCTTGGACTGGTTGCCGAGGCGGCCGAGCACCCATTTGGCCGGGGACGGGGTGTTGAGCAACAGCAGCCTGCGGGTGCCCTCCCACATGGCCCGGCGCTGCTCGGCCTCGGTCTCGAACATCCGTACCGCCACGGTGGCGCCCTCGTCGGCGAGCGCCGGATAGGCCTTCATCCTGCGCTGCTCGAACGTCTTGGGCAGCGCGCCCACGGTCCACCCCGTCAGGCCGGATTTCTCCAGGCCGTCGGCGGCCTTGGAGAGGGTCTGGCGGAGCTTGGGGGCGAGGCGCCGCTTGAGATCGGCCAGGTCCTTGCTCTCGGCCAGCTTCTGCCTGCGGCCGTCGGTCACCCGAAAGGTGATCTTGAGGTGGTCGGGGACCAGGCCGGGCTGCCAGTCCTCGCGGGTCACCTGGAAGCCGGTCAGGTTGAGCAGCTCGCGCTCCAGCACCGCGAGCAGCGGCTCCTGGGTGGGCTCGGCCCGCTGGAGGACCTTCTTGGCGTAGTTGGGGGCGGGGACGAAGTTGCGCCGGATGTTCTTGGGCAGGCTGCGGATGAGCGCGGTGAGCAACTCCTCGCGCAGCCCGGGGATCTGCCAGTCGAACCCCTCGACGTTGACCTGGTTGAGCAGCGCGAGCGGGATGTGCGCGGTGACGCCGTCGGCGTCGGTGCCGGGCTCGAACTGGTACGTCAGCGGGAAGCGCAGGCCGCCCTGGCGCCACACGTCGGGGTAGTCGCGTCGGCTGACGTCGCCGGCCGACTCGCTGATCAGCATCGACTTCTCGAAGCTGAGCAGGTCGGGCTGGTCGGCGCGGACCTTCTTCCACCAGGAGTCGAAGTGCCGCCCGGAGACGACGTCGGCGGGAACGCGCTGGTCGTAGAAGTCGAACAGGGTCTCGTCGTCGACGAGGATGTCGCGGCGCCTGGCCCGCTCCTCCAGTTCCTCGACCTCTTCGAGGAGCTTGCGGTTCTCGGCGAAGAAGGCGTGGTGGGTCTCCCAGTCGCCCTCGACCAGGGCGTGCCGGATGAACAGCTCCCGGCTCAGCTCGGGGTCGATGCGGCCGTAGTTGACCTTGCGCTGGGCCACGATCGGCACCCCGTACAGGGTGACCTTCTCGTAGGCCATCACCGAGCCCTGTTTCTTCTCCCAGTGCGGCTCGGAGTAGGTGCGTTTGATCAGGTGCGCGGCGAGCGGCTCGACCCACTCGGGTTCGATCTTGGCGTTGACCCGGGCCCAGAGCCGGGAGGTCTCCACCAGTTCGGCGGACATCACCCAGAGCGGCTGCTTCTTGGCGAGCGCGGAACCCGGGAAGATCGCGAACCGGGCGTTGCGCGCGCCCACGTACTCGGTCATCGGCCTGCGCGGCTCGTTCGTGCCGCGGCGGGCGCCGGGCTCCGCGGTCTTCTTGTCGATGTCCTTGACGCCGACGTGGGAGAGCAGGCCGGAGAGCAGGGAGATGTGGATCTTCTGCTCGTCGCCGGGGGTGCTGTTGAGGGCGACGCCGAGGGTCTTCGACATCTGGCGTAGCTGGCCGTAGACGTCCTGCCACTCGCGGACCCGCAGGTAGTTGAGGAACTCCGCCTTGCACAGCCGCCGGAACGCGCTGGAGGAGAGCTCCTTCTGCTGCTCCTGCAGGTAGTTCCACAGGTTCAGGTACGAGACGAAGTCGGACTCCTTGTCGGCGAACCGGCGGTGCTTGTCGTCGGCGGCCTGCTGCTTGTCGGCCGGGCGCTCGCGCGGGTCCTGGATCGACAGGGCGGAGGCGATGACCATGACCTCGCGGACGCAGCCGTTGTGGTCGGCCTCCAGCACCATGCGGGCCAGTCGCGGGTCGACGGGGAGCCCGGCCAGCTTGCGGCCGAGCGGGGTCATCTGCCGCCCCTGGTCGAAGGCGCCCAACTCCTGGAGCAGGTCGTAGCCGTCCCTGACCTGGCGCTGGTCGGGCGGCTCGACGAACGGGAAGGCCCCGATGTCGCCCAGGCCGATCGAGGTCATCTGCAGGATGACCGAGGCGAGGTTGGTACGGAGGATCTCCGGGTCGGTGAACTCCGGCCGGGTGACGAAGTCGTCCTCCTCGTACAGCCGGATGCAGATGCCGTCGGAGACCCGGCCGCAGCGGCCCTTGCGCTGGTTGGCCGAGGCCTGGGAGATCGCCTCGATGGGGAGGCGCTGGACCTTGGTGCGGTGGCTGTAGCGGGAGATGCGGGCGAATCCGGGGTCGACCACGTACTTGATGCCGGGCACGGTCAGCGAGGTCTCGGCCACGTTGGTGGCCAGCACGACCCTGCGCCTGGTGTGCCGCTGGAAGACCTTGTGCTGCTCGGCGGCGGACAGCCTGGCGTACAGCGGCAGGATCTCGGCGTCCTTGCGCTTGGCGAGCGCCTCGGCGGTGTCGCGGATCTCCCGCTCGCCGCTGAGGAAGACCAGGATGTCGCCGGGTCCCTCGGCGCACAGCTCGTCGACGGCGTTGCCGATCGCCTGGATCTGGTCGTCGTCCTCGGCGATCGGCCGGTAACGCACCTCAACGGGGTAGGTCCGGCCGGAGACCTCCACGATCGGCGCGTCGCCGAAGTGCTTGGAGAAGCGCTCGGGGTCGATGGTCGCCGAGGTGATGATCACCTTCAGGTCGGGGCGGCGCGGCAGGAGTTGTTTGAGGTAGCCCAGGATGAAGTCGATGTTGAGGCTGCGCTCGTGCGCCTCGTCGACGATCAGCGTGTCGTACTGGTCGAGGTCGCGGTCGTTCTGCAGCTCGGCCAGCAGGATGCCGTCCGTCATGACCTTGACGAGCGTGCCGTCGCTCACCTGGTCGGTGAAGCGCACCTTGTAACCCACGGCGTCGCCGAGCGGGGTGTCGAGCTCTTCGGCGACGCGCTCGGCCACGGTACGGGCGGCGATGCGGCGGGGCTGGGTGTGCCCGATCAGCCCCCTGACGCCCCGGCCGAGCTCCAGGCAGATCTTCGGTAGCTGGGTGGTCTTGCCCGAGCCGGTCTCACCGGCGACGATCACGACCTGGTTGTCGCGGATCGCCTCCAGGATGTCGTCCTTGCGCTGGCTGACCGGCAACGCCTCCGGATAGGTGACCGTGGGGACGCCGGCGCGGCGTCGGGCGACCCGGCGCTCGGCCCGCTCGACGTCGGCGGTGATCTCGACGGTGATCTTCTGCTGCGCGGCCCGGTTTCTGACCTTGCGAGCCCCGTCGAGCCTGCGTCGTAGCCGCCGCTGGTCACGGAGCGTGAGCTCGGGCAGGCGCGCGTGCAGTTCGGAGAGCGGAGATGTCAAAGGAGGCGTTCCCATACTGAAACCCAGGATACTTTCGGCCCGCGCCTGACGGCTCACGCGTGCCCTTCGAAGGCCCCCACGTGAAGCCCCAACCGTTCATGCTGCCCGACCCGCCGCCTCCTCGCATCCCAATATCCGCCCCGCCGAAAAAGAGAACGGCTCCGCCGCCCCCGGCGGGGGCGGCGGAGCTTCGCAGGTCGGGTCCCGCGGGAGCGGGACCCGGGATCAGCGGGCTACGGGAGCGCCGGGTAGGCGTTCTGCAGCAGCTGGCGGAACTGGGCGGAGAACCAGTGGCCGGAGACCGGCGCGTCGGCCAGGGCGCCGCTCATGTTGTTGCCGTTGCGCTCGTTGCCGCCGTAGGTCGGGTCGCACATCCGGTCGAAGCCCTTGCCCTCGTTGTTCGGGATCTCCTTGCTGGAGCCGTCGGACTCACCCGGGGGCTTGATCCAGACGTAGGCGTCCAGACCGGCGGCGGGGCTGGCCTGCGGGCGCTCGCCCAGACCGGCACCGCTCTGGTTGCACCAGTTGCCGGCGTGGATCCGGCGGTCCACCCTCGACTCGTTGACGAAGGTGTTCAGGACGGTGGAGGTGCTGGCGGCGGCCGGACGGGCCGAGCCTCCCCAGCCGTTGCGGGAGGTGTCGATCAGCATGCCGATGTTCGACTTGAAGCCCTTCTGGATCAGCGTGTTCCGGAAGGCCTGGGCGAAGGACAGCTCGTCGACGTAGAAGTTCCAGTCGACCCAGCTGGACTGGCGGACGGTCTGGCCGTTGACCGTGGTGCCGATGTTGAAGTGGGGCTCCTTCAGCGCCGAGTAGTTGGCGGTGTTGGTGATGAAGCCGTCCACGCTGTCGAAGCCCTTGACGGTGCCGGCGACGGTGGTCGCGAACAGGTCGGCGGACGGGCCGAAGTTGGTGTCCCAGCCGAGCCAGCCGTGGTGACCGGCGTCGATGTAGGTGTAGACGTTGTTGATCGCGTGCAGCTTGTCCAGGGCGTAGCGGACGCCGTTGACGTAGGCGCCGCTGTCCTTGGCCTCCTGGCACTTGGCCACGTTGAGGTTGGTGATCAGGTTGGGCAGCGAGTCGATTTCGATGATCGACACGATCCGCAGGGCCGCGTACTTGGGCTCGGCCATGATCGCGGCGATCGGGTCGATGTACTCGGTCTTGTAGCGGTTCAGGCCGTTCTGGGAGATGAGCAGCTCACCGTTGGAGGCCAGCGCCGAGCAGTCGCGGTTGGGCAGGTTGTAGATGACGAACTGGATCGTCAGCGGCTTGCTGCCGTTGGCTGCGTCCTGGCGGAGCGCCTCGTCCAGGTGGGCGCGGAGGCCCATGGCCGAGGAGGAGCCGGCGATGGCGGCGATGCGGTCCAGCCACACACCGGTGGAGATCTTGGCGACCGCGTTGCCGCCCGGCTCGGCGGCGGCCTTGGCCGACCAGTCGGGGTTCACGTAACCGGTGGCGTCGGTGTACGGGTTGTCGACGTGGCCGACCGGCGGGTTGCCGTCGTCGTCCGCCTCAGTGGCGGTGACCGTGGCGCTGGTGTAGCCACTGGCGGCGGCCGTGATGGTGGCGGTGCCGTTGGTCTGGTCGGCGTCCTGGGCCGCCGAGACCGTCACGTTCTGCGCCGTGTTCCAGTTGGCGGTGGTGAAGGTCAGCGTGGAGGGCGAGATGGTGATGTCGCTGTCACCGGTCTTGCTCAGGTTGACCGTGACGTTGCCGGTCGGCGCCTGGCTGAGCCTGAAGCCGACGGTCGCGGAGCCACCCTCGGGGACGCTGACGGAGGTCGGGGAGGCGACGATCGACGGGGTCGAGGTGCCGGCCACGGTGAAGGGGACCGCGGCGGTCTCGGTGGAGAGCGCCGGGGTGGCGTTGTCGTACGCCTTGGCCTTGGCGGTGTGGGAGCCGGCCGCCAGGCCCGTGGCGGAGTAGGAGTAGGGGGCGGTGGTGTCGGTGTTGACCAGCGTGCCGTCGACGTAGAACTCGACCTTGCTGACCGCGCCGTCGTCGCTGGCGGTCGCCGTGAGCGGCACGGCGGCACCGGCCTGGTAGGAGGCGCCCGAGGCGGGGCTGGTCAGGCTGACCGTGGGCGGCTGGTTGCCGGGGGTGGTCCCGCCGCAGGCCACGCCGTTGATCGTGAAGGAGGTCGGCTTGGGGTTGGTACCGGACCAGCTGCCGTTGAAGCCGATGCTGGTCGAGGCGCCGGTGGCCAGGTTGCCGTTCCAGTCCAGGTTCTTGGCGGTGACGGCCTGGCCGCTCTGCGCCCAGGTGGCGCTCCAGCCCTGGGTGAGCTGCTGGGTGGTCGTCGGGAAGCTGAACCCGAGGGTCCAGCCGGTCAGCGGGTCACCGAGGTTCTTGACGGTCACGCTTGCGGTGAAGCCGCCCTGCCAGTCGTTGGTCGTGTAGGCGACGTCGCAGGCGACTGCGGCGTGCGCGGTGGCGGCTTGCCCGGTGGCAAGGCCGGCGGCGGCCACCAGCAGTGCCGCCGTGGTCGCCGCCCGATTACGCCAGGCGTGGCGACGCGAATTGACTCTCATGCGTGATCATCTCCAGGACGATGGTGGGAGCGCTCCCATAGTCCGGATGTTTCACCCGTGTGTACAGCTTGTTGCACGTCGGAGCCCCTGAATTAGGACCGCCCTGGCCCCTGACCTCACCGAACGGGTTTCGAACCCGATGAAAGTTTCAGAGCCCTGTCCGCGACCGGCCCGGAATGGTGCGCACCGGCCACCTGTGGACGAACTCCGAGGCGCCGCGGATCTCGCCTCCAGATCGCCTCCGGAAAACGCGTTCCCGAGTACCGTCACCGCAACACGGACCTGGAAGCCGTTCGCGGAGGACACGCCGCATGCGGGGAAGGTCGAGGCCAGGCTGAGGGGGGTGGTGAGCTGAGGACCGTTCACCCCCACCACGGTGGATTCCGGTGCCGTCCCGGCGAGCGGCGCTGAAATAACCGCAGCACCGGCGCCGTTGCACAGAACTCGAAGGGGTGCACGCTCCTCCCTCCCCGCGATGAAAGGCTTGCTCTCCATGGCTCTTCCACTCTCCATCCTTGATCTGGCGCACATCGGCGAGGGAGAGACGGCCGCCGACAGCCTGCGGGCCAGCGTGACCCTGGCCCAGCGCGCGGAGGAGTGGGGCTACCGGCGGATCTGGTACGCGGAGCACCACAACATGCCCACCATCGCGTCCTCGGCGACCAGCGTCCTCATCGCCCACGTGGCCGCGCACACCCGGACGATCCGCCTCGGAGCCGGCGGCGTCATGCTCCCCAACCACTCCCCGCTGACCATCGCCGAGCAGTACGGAACCCTCGAAACGCTGCATCCGGGGCGCATCGACCTGGGTCTCGGCCGGGCGCCGGGCAGTGACCAGCAGACCGCACGAGCCCTGCGCCGCGGCCCGATGGCCGCGGACGACTTCCCGCAGGACGTCTTGGAACTGCAGGGATACCTGACCGGCGAGTCCCGGATCCCGGGCGTCGACGCGACGCCGGGCAAGGGCACCGACGTGCCGCTGTACATCCTCGGCTCCTCCCTGTTCGGAGCCAGGCTCGCCGCCGCACTCGGGCTGCCGTACGCCTTCGCCTCCCACTTCGCGCCGAACGCGCTCCAGGACGCCGTCTCGCTCTACCGGCGCGAGTTCAAGCCGTCCCGGCAGCTGGATCGCCCGTACGTCATCGCCGGCGTCAACGTCCTCGCGGCCGACACCACGGCCGAGGCGCAGGAGCAGTTCCTGGCCATGAAGCGCAGCCGGGTCAGCCTGCTGCTCGGCCGGGGCCGGAAGTTCACGCCGGAGGAGGCGGACGGCATCCTCGCCTCCCCCGCGGGGCAGCAGATCCTCCAGATGGCCACCTACTCCGCCATCGGGACCCCGGCCGAGGTGACGGACTATCTCGACCGCTTCGCCGAGAACTTCCAGGCCGACGAGCTGATCACCGTCTCGGCCTCCCCGGACCGGAAGGCCTGGCTGCGCTCCTTCGAACTCCTCGCGGAAGCCCGCGGCCTCCTCGCCACCTGACGTTCGACGGCGGCGTGAGCCACCGAAAACCGACGTGCCACTTTCCCGGCACCGGGCGCTCCGCAGGTCCCGTGTGTGACCGCGGTGTCCTCAAGTGCTCGATCAGGGACCGCACACCGTAGCCCGGCGGGGACGGGTGCCCTGAGGGTACCCGTCCCCGCCGGGCCACCTCCTCCTACGGGTCGGCCTGGCCGCCGGCACCGCCTGGTCCACCGCCCTGCTCAGCGGCGGAGCCGCCGGCGCCGCCACCACCATGAGCCTGCTCATCCGCCTGCTCGACCATCACCGCGACAAGCGCTGAGCGGCCGACCTCGAACCGGGCCGCACCGGTCTGACCGGCGCTTCACCGGTTGAGTATGAATCCTCGCCGGGACAGGTCCACCGGCCCGCCCCATTACCTCGGCCTTCCCTCCATCCCTCAGCTGACGGCGAGCCAGTCCAGGAGATCGCCAGGTGTCGCGTTTTGACACCTCGAATGGGTAACCGCTATCTATTGGCCAACCGTTAGGGGGTGACATGCAGGACGCAGTGCTGGCGATGCTCGCCAAGGAGCCGTCGCACGGGTACCACTTGCACGCTCGGCTGCGGCGGAGTCTTGGCCCGCTGGGCGAGTCGATGAACCGCGGTCAGATCTATGTGACGTTGGCCCGGTTGGAGCGAGCGGGGCTGGTTGCCTGTGAGCGGGCGGACGGCCTGCCCGAACGGCCGGAGCGCAAGGTCTATGCGCTGACGCCGGCCGGGCAGCAGCGGGTGGCCGCCTGGCTGGCCGAGGTGGGCTGGCCGAAACCGGACCTGGCGGAGTTTCATCTCAAGCTCGCCGCTGCCGCCGCGGCCCGGCTGGCCGACCCGGTGGAGCTGGTGGCGGCGCAGCGCCGTGAGTTGCTGCGCCGCTTGCGTGAGGCGCAGCAGGCGGCGCTGGCCGAGCCGGCGGGGTCGGGCGCCGGCCTGCTGCTGGAAGGGGTCGTGCTGCGGTTGCAGGCGGACCTGCGCTGGCTGGATGCCTGTGAGCGGGCCTGGTCCAAGGTCGATGACGAAGTTGAGGGTGGATGAACGTGTCAAGTGCCGCGGTCCGGGCCTGCGGCCTGGTGAAGACGCACGGTCAGGGGCAGAGCCGGGTCCGCGCGGTGGACGAGGTCGACCTGGAGGTGCCGCAGGGACAGATGCTGGCGGTGATGGGCCCCAGCGGCTGCGGGAAATCCACTCTGCTGCACCTGCTGGGTGGCCTGGAGCGGCCTACCGATGGAGAGGTGTGGCTGGCCGGGCGGCGCGTCGACACGCTGAGCGAGCGGGCTCTGGCGCGCATGCGGCGCCGGTCGGTGGGGTTCGTCTTCCAGGCCTTCCATCTGGTGGAGGAGCTGTCGGCGGCCGAGAACGTGGAGCTGCCCGTGCTGCTGGCCGGGCGCTCGCGCCGCCAGGCCAGGCGCCGCGCGAGCCTGCTGCTGGAACGGGTCGGGCTCGCCGACCGTGCCCGGCATCTGCCGTCGCAGCTGTCCGGTGGGCAGCGTCAGCGGGTCGCCATCGCCCGTGCGCTGGCCAACGACCCGCTGGTCGTCCTGGCCGACGAGCCGACCGGCAACCTCGACACCGCGGCGACCCTCGATGTGCTGAGGATCTTCGAAGATCTGCGTGCCGCGGGGCAGACCCTCGTGATCGTCACGCACGACGAACGGGTCGCATCCACCGCGGACCGGCTGATCTCGATGCGCGACGGGATGTTCGTCGACGACACCCGGTTGGCCGGCTCCCCCACGCGCGGGCTCGGCGGCCTGATCGGGCTGGAGGGCTGAACGTCATGGGCTCCATCGTGCTCGTCGTGCGCCTGGTGCTGGCCGACGTGCGCCGGCACAAGGTCCAGGCCGCGATGCTTCTGCTCGCGGTCACCGTGGCAACCGCCACCCTGGCGTTGGGCCTGTCCCTGCGCGGCGTGAGCGACGCGCTGTACGAGCAGACCCGCGCGGCCACCGCCGGGCCGGACGTGGTGGCGCTCTCCCCCGCCTCCGGCCCGGCCGTGACCCCGGCTCTGGCCTCGCTGGCGGACGATCCCGAAGCAGTCGCCCACCATGGCCCCTATCGCATCGTCTACGCCGACCTGACCGCGCGCGATTCCACCTCGTCCTCAGTGGTGGTGCAGGGCTTCGCCGAGACGCCCGGCGCGGTCAACCGGCCGCTGGTGACCTCGGGTCGTTGGGTACGCTCCGGCGGCACGGTCCTCGAACGCGGTTTCGCCACCGCGCTGGGCGTCGGCGTCGGCGACCGCGTCATCATCGCCGGCCGGTCGTACCCCGTCGTCGGGATCGCTGTCACCGCGGCCACCTCCATCTACCCCTGGGCGGCGCAGATCGGCCCGTACGGCGGGGGGAGCGACTACAGCGGCCTGGCCTGGATGACCCGATCGGATGCCCGGACACTGGCATCGTCCCAAGATCTCCCGGTGACCATGGCCCTGGACCTCAAGCTGCGCGACCCCGCCGCCACCGAGGCCTTCCGCGACGCACACCGCGACTCCACCATCTGGATCAACTTCCGCTCCTGGCAGTTCACCGCCGAACAGGACATGGTCATCCTCAAGGACAGCCAGCCGATCCTGGTCGTCGGCAGCTGGCTGCTCAGTTTCCTGGCCATCGCCGGAGTGGCGGCGCTGGCCGCGGGACGCGCCGTCGAGCAGACGCGCCGGGCCGGGCTGCTCAAGGCCGTCGGCGCCGCCCCGGGTCTGATCGCCGCCGTCCTGCTCACCGAGTACCTGGCGCTGGCGCTGGTCGGCGACGCGCTGGGGCTGGTGATCGCCCGCCTGGCCGTGCCCGCCATCGCCAGCCCCACCGCCAGCCGGATCGGCGACGCGGTCGGGGTGACCGCCGCCACCGTCGCGGCGGCGACCGTCCTCGCCGTGGCGGTGGCGGTGCTGTCCACGCTGCGTCCCACGCTGCGGGCCAGTCGTACGGCGACCGTCACGGCGCTGACCGCCACCGCGCACCAGCCCCGTCACCGACCCTGGCTCACCGCGCTGTCCGCGCTGCTGCCCACGCCGCTGCTGCTCGGGCTGCGGCTGACCGCCCGCCGGCCGGGCCGCGCCGTGCTGCAGGCGTGCTCCACCGCCACCACGGTGATCGCGATCGTCGCCCTGCTGACCCTCTACGCCCAGCAGGAGAGGGGCTACGGCCTGGATGGCTCCTCCGTCCTGCCCAACCTGCGCGGCGAGCACGACCGCCGGCTGATGCTCGCCGTCACCATCCTGCTGATCGCACTCGCCGTCGTGAACACCATCACGCTCACCTGGACCACTGCCATGGAGGCCCGGGCGAACATGGCCATCGCACGTACGCTCGGCGCCACCCCCGGGCAGATCACCGCGGGACTGTCCACCGCCCAGCTCCTGCCCGCGCTGGCCGGCGCCATCATCGGCGTCCCTCTGGGCATCGGCCTGCTCTCGCTCTTCGCCGCCAGGAATGCGACGGAACCCCCCTCCTCCTGGCTGCTCGGCGCCGCACTCGCGACTCTCCTGGCGACGGCGGCACTCACCGCCCTGCCCGCACGCCTGGCGGCCCGCCGACCCGTGGCACAGACCCTCAGCGCCGAAACAGCGTGACCGGCCCCGCTCAGCAGGCGTCGGCGGCAGCGGCGCTCAGCGGCCGGCACAGTCCCGCGTTCTGACAGCAGCGTCACCGCGGCCGGCTAGGCGGGCCGGTTCTGCTGCTTTCGCAAGGCCGCCATGGCCGCGCCCACGATGCCCGCCTCGTTCTGGAGAGCCGCGGGGACGATCGGGGTACGTATCTTGATCCGGGGCAGGAACCTGTCGGCCTTCTTGCTGATGCCTCCGCCGATGACGAACAGCGAGGGAGAGAAAAGCACCTCAAGGTGTTCGAGATACTCGGTCACCCGGTCGGCCCACTCGTCCCAGCCGAGGTCGTGTGCCTCTCGCGCGTGGGCGGAGGCATGCTTCTCCGCCTCCTTGCCCCTGATCTCCAGGTGGCCGAGCTCGGTGTTGGGCACCAGACGGCCGTCCATGAGCAGGGCACTGCCGATCCCGGTGCCGAAGGTCAGCAGCATGACCACCCCCGATCTGCCCTTGGCCGCCCCTGCCCCCACCTCGGCCAGGCCCGCCGCGTCGGCGTCGTTGAGCACCGTCGTCGGCAGGCCGGTCTCCACGGAGAACAGCTCTCGCACGTTCGTGCCGATCCAGTCCTTGTCCACGTTCGCGGCCGAGCCGGCGACCCCGTCGACCACGACTCCAGGAAAGGTCACACCCACCGGCCCGTCCCAGTCGAAGTGCCGGACGATCCGCACCACCACTTCGGCCACCGCTCTGGGCTTGGCGGGCTTCGGTGTGGGAATGCGCAACCGCTCTCGCGTCAGCCGTCCCGTGGTGACGTCCACCGGCGCACCCTTGATTCCCGACCCGCCGATGTCGATTCCCAGCGCTTCCATGTGCCTACCTCCTGCCGGTTCCCCTTCCCCCTGATAGGCAGCTGATACTCGTTTGCAGATGGCGGTCAACCCGGTTGAAAGCAGCCCAACTCAGACTGTGGGCATCGCAGCCGGAAAGGAACCCCTCCCATGACGATCGCCCGTTCCCTGACAGCACTCGCCCTCGCCGCCGCTCTCATATCGATCGCCCCGGTGGCCGCCCAGGCCTCGACCGGCCCCACCGAGGACACGACGGCCGCGCAGAGCGCCACCCAGGGCACCATTCAGTGGGGCGTCCGGTACGCTCCCGGCCGGAAGGCCAAGACACACGGCTCGCTGACGGTCACCGGCGAGGACCACGCCGACATCCCGGCCGCCGCGACGGGCCGGATCTCCGGCAAGGTCTACGACCTGACCAAGGGGCCCTCCTGCGGCTGGGCGGTCTTCCGCCTCACCTACCGGACCGCGGACGGGAACCTGCCGTTCAAGCACCACAGTGTCGTCGACTGCTCGTACGGCACTCCGAAGTCGTTCTCGTTCACCCAGCGCGACCTCTACGAGGTCGAGCTGAAGGTCTGCTCGGAGGCCAAGGCTTCCAAGCCCTCGCTGAACTGCCTGTACGAGGGCACCTGGAAGGTCCTCTACGTCTCGAAGTGACCGACGGCCGGAGCCGCCCTCCCCGGTGAGAGCGTCAGCTCACCGGGGAGGCGGCCCGGCGCCTGCGGCGCACCATGAATCCGAGTGCCGTCGCGGGCAGCACGACCAGTCCCGCGATCAGCCCCGCCATGGGCAGGTAGTCCTGGTCGGGCGTGACAGGCGGGCCCGTGCCCGTCGCGGGGAAGGTGATGGTGGCGGTGACCGCCCGTTTCACCATGCCGCTCATCAGGGTCAGCTTCGCCTTCCAGGGCCCTGCCGGCACCTGCGGGTCCAGGGTCACGATCACCGGAGCGGCGGCCCCCGGAAGCAGCGTGACTCCCAGGTCGGCGGGGAAGGGCCCGGTCTGCAGGCCACTCGGTCCGTCCGACAGCGCCAGCGTCCCGCTCATGTCCAGCGTCCGCTCACCGGTGTTACGGACCAGTGCCGCCACCTGCGGGCTGCCGTCCGTGCCGCGCTTGGGGGTCAGATTCTCGACCCGGAAGTCCGAAGGCGGGTCGCCACCGTTCCCGACGTCGAGGTAGACGCGGATCCCGACACGATTGATGACGCGCACGGGGTTGGTGACGTCGGGTTCGGCCACGCTCTCCGCCCAGACGACGCCGTACCGCTCGCCGCGCGAGGCGGCGGGCGGCACTGTGATCTTTACCTGCGCGACCTCCTTGCCGCCCGGTGCCACGTCGATCGAGGGGCGGTCGAGTGATATCCAGCTCGCCAGCTCGTTCTGGACCTGTCCCGGCGGCGCGCTGAAAGTGTTCCGCACGATGTCGGCACTGGCCGGATACAGGCGGATGTGCTGGGTCCTCTTGGAGGTGTTGGAAACCTCCAGTTTTCGCCGGATGGTGGTGCCCGGATGGAGATGGTCGACGATGTAGGAGAGCGCGCGCGGGTCGTTGCGGTGGCTGACCGGCGCCTCAAGGAGGCGGATGCCGATCGTGCCCCGGGGGTCGGTGGTGACCGGGCTCGCGCCGGCCGCGCCGGAGAACAGCGCGGCCAGCAGCGTCGGTATGAACGCTCCAGCGAGCCGGTTACGCCACCTGATGTGTCACCGTCCCGCTGTAGGCGCCCAGCTCGGCCGTGATGGGGACGTTGACGATCAACGTGGGGTTCCAGGTGGCCGTGCTACCGCCGGTGCCCCCCGTGTGGCCGAAGGCCGTCACGGCGGTCTCCGTCGTACCGGTCAGCGTGACGGCGTCGCCTGCCGTGAGCTGGCCGGGGGTGAAGGTGCCGCCGCCGGTGGTGGCGGTCGCCGGGCCGGACCAGTACTGCACCGCGGCGAAGGGAACGGTCAGGTCGTCGACGGTGAAGTCCGTCGCGAACACCGACGCGGTCCAGAGCGAGGTGGCCCCGCCGCGGGTGTCGGAGACCGACACCGGGCCGATCTGCCCGGTGACCGTGCCAGCGGGAGCGGCGGAGCCGATGTTGGTCGGACCGGCCGGCGCGGTGATGTCCAGGCTTCCCGCCGTCACGGTGAACGTGACGATGGTGTCGGCGCTGGGGGCCGCCACCGCCGGCGCCGCCAGGATGAACAGCAAGGCGCCCGCCCCCGCCGAGGTGAGTGCGGCGAATCTCTTACGCAAGGTCTCTTCCTTCCGAATGACGGAGTCTTCGGGGGGATGAGCAAGTAATGGATCTTCCACACCCGCTGCGATCACCTTAAGAGATCAGTAACTACGCAGCGTGACCAAAACGGTAAAAGGGCGGCCCGTAGATGGCTCAGTAACGACCAAAGTGCCGGACAAGCCCCACGACGTCCCAGAGTGAGCACATCGCCCGCCGATGGACTGACCGGCGGCGGAGGCCAACACCTGAGCTGCAAATTTCAGGAATTCTTGAACACTAAATCCCTGTTTTAAAGCATGTTTCCGCAATGCTTTAACGCAAATAAGGAAGTCAGCGACAAGCGACTGTGGGAACAGCGAGTTCCCTCAGCGTTTCACCGGGCCGGTCGAGGCCCTGACCACCAGTTCGGGCTCGAACAGCAGCTCGTCGGCCGGGACCAGCGCCTTGTCGATCTGGGCCGCGAGGAGGTCGACGACCGCGCGCCCCATCGCGTCGATCGGCTGGCGCAGCGTCGTCAGCGGCGGGTCCGTGCAGTTCATCAGCGCGGAGTCGTCATAGCCGATCACCGAGACGTCTCCGGGCACGGAGAGCCCCGCCCTGCGGGCCGCCCTGATCGCCCCCAGGGCCATCACGTCGCTGGCGCAGATGACGCCGGTCACGCCCTTGCGGATCAGCCGCGCGGTCGCCGCGTGCCCGCCTTCCAGGGAGAACATGGTGTGCTCCACGAACTCCGGGTCGAGCCCCGCCGCGTCCAGCTTGCGCCGCGAGGGCACGTGATCGGGGGGGCCGAGCACCATGCCGATCCGCTCGTGGCCCAGCGACCGCAGATGGCCCAGCGCCATCTCGGCGGCGGCCACGTCGTCGCAGGAGACCTGCGGGAAGGCGAGATGCGCGACGGCGGCGTTCACCAGCACGGTCGGCAGGCGCCGCTCCCGCAGCAGCTCGTAGTGCTCGTGCGAGGCGTCCGCCTGGGCGAACAGACCTCCGGCGAACACCACACCCGACACCTGCTGCTGGAGCAGCAGGTCGACGTACTCCGCCTCGGAGACGCCGCCCAGCGTGCGGGTGCACAACACGGAGGTGAACCCCTGCTGGGCCAGCGCCCCGCCGACCACCTCGGCGAAAGCGGGGAAGATGGGATTCTGCAGCTCGGGGAGGACGAGCCCGACCAGCCTCGCCCTGTCACCCCGCAGCTGGGTCGGCCGCTCGTAGCCGAGCACGTCGAGCGCGGTGAGAACGGCCTCGCGGGTCGCCTCGGACACCCCGGGCTTCCCGTTGAGCACGCGGCTGACCGTCGCCTCGCTCATCCCGACCTTCTTGGCCACTTCTGCAAGCCGTCGCGTCATGATGAAACTATAAGGCAAGGGAAGCAATTACTTGCGTAAACTTGCGAAAGTTACGTCAAGAGTCAAGGTGCCGGTAGCCGTCCCGTTCAGCTCTCGGTGATCCGACCGGCGTCGACGTGGATGCGCCGGGTGGTGTGCACCGCGTCCAGCATCCGGCGGTCGTGGGTGACCAGCAGCAGCGTACCGGGATAGGAGGCGAGCGCGGACTCCAGCTGTTCGATCGCGGCCAGATCCAGGTGGTTGGTCGGCTCGTCGAGCACGAGCAGGTTCACCCCGCGCGCCTGGAGCAGCGCCAGCGCCGCCCTGGTCCGCTCCCCCGGCGACAGGGTGACGGCCGGGCGCGGCACATGCGCGGCGCGCAGCCCGAACTTGGCCAGCAGCGTACGGACGTCGGCGGGGGCCATGTCGGGCACGGCGGCCCCGAAGGCGTCCACCAGGGGCTCGTCTCCGAGGAACAGCCCGCGTGCCTGGTCCACCTCGCCGACGACCACGCCGGGACCGAGTGAGGCACCTCCCTCCTGAAGCGGGATCCGGCCCAGGAGCGCGGCGAGCAGCGTGGACTTGCCCGAGCCGTTGGCACCGGTGACCGCCACCCGGTCGGCCCAGCCGATCTGCAGGTTCACCGGGCCGAGAGCGAACGCGCCGCGCCGGACCACGGCCTCGCGCAGCGTCGCGACGACGGCTCCGGAGCGGGGGGCGACCGCGATCTCCATCCGGAGCTCCCACTCCTTGCGGGGCTCCTCGACCTCCTCCAGCCGCTCGATCATCCGCTCGGTCTGGCGGGCCTTCGCGGCCTGCTTCTCGGTCGTCTCGGCACGGAGGTTACGGCCGATCTTGTCATTGTCCGTCGCCTTGCGCCGCGCGTTCCTGACGCCCTTCTCCATCCAGGCACGCTGGATCCCGGCGCGCTGCTTGAGGGCCGCGACGGTGCCGGCGTACTCCTCGTACTCGTCGCGAGCGTGCCGGCGGGCGACCTCACGCTCGGCGAGGTACGCCTCGTAGCCGCCGCCGTGCAGGCGGATCAACCGCTGGACGAGATCGAGTTCGACGACCCGGTTCACGGTCCTGGCCAGGAACTCGCGGTCGTGGCTGACCAGGACGGTCCCGGCGCGCAGACCGGTGACGAAGCGTTCGAGCCGCTCCAGCCCCTCCAGGTCGAGATCGTTGGTGGGCTCGTCCAGCAGGAAGACGTCGTAGCGGCTGAGTAGCAGGGAGGCCATGCCCGCCCGCGCCGCCTGCCCCCCGGAGAGCGCCGTCATCGGCCGGTCGAGCTCCACGGCGAGGCCGAGTTCGGCGACCACCTCCCCCGCGCGATCCTCCAGGTCGGCACCGCCCAGGGCCAGCCAGCGCTCCAGACCCGCGGCGTACTCGTCGTCGGCCCCCGGACGGCCCTCGACCAGCCCCTGGGTCGCGGCGTCCAGCGCGCGCTGCGCGGCGGCCACCCCGGTGCGGCGGGCCAGGAAGTCCGCGACCGTCTCGTCCGCCCGGCGCTCGCGCTCCTGCGGCAGGTAGCCGACCGACGCCGAGGGCGGGCTGAGCCGTACGGCGCCGTGCTCGGGAGGCAGCAGCCCGGCGAGGATCCGCATCAGGGTGGACTTCCCCGCGCCGTTCACCCCGACCAGGCCGACGACGTCGCCTGGGGCGACCACCAGGTCGAGCCCGGTGAAAAGCGCTCGGTCGCCGTGTCCGGCGGCCAGATCCTTGGCGACGATGGTGGCACTCATGCGTAAACGTTATCCGCCCTCGGCGGCCGCGACGTCATGTCCGATATGTCCGATTTAGTGTCGGGCCACCCCGAGCGGGCACCGCGCGCCACCCCGGCCCTTATTCCCGGCAAATCGGACATATCTCTTTTTGTGGAAAAAACTTTTCTGACGGCGGCGACCGGCCATTGACCTGCCCATTCCCGCAGAGAAACATTACCTTACGGAGACTTAAAGCTACTTTTTTTGGGGCTTTGGGCAACATCACTTACTTCTGAGCCGTCTTATGGGGAGGAGACGGTCACTCCCGACCGCCTCCGCCAACGGGGAGAAAAGGAAATAATCTTGATGAAACGAATCGCCATCGGCCTGCTGTCCGCAGCCGTGAGCGGCTCGCTGCTCATGTCCGCCGGAACGGCCTACGCGGAGCGAGCCGCCCTCAGTGTGCGCATCGACAGCGTCAACCCCAATCCGGTCGTCGTGCAGGGTGACGACGACACGAGGGTCACCATCGAGGTCCGCACCACCGAGGCCGAGCGCGTCGAACTGCGCCTCAAGCCGGTCTCCGACCAGCTGCGCACCCAGGACGCGCGCGAGCCCCGGATCTTCCACCAGGGCGACCTGTGGCGTTTCACGACCAGCTTCGACGCCTCCGACTTCGAGGGCCGCTGGGTCGCCATCGCCGACGCGTACGACAAGGACGGCAAGAAGGTCACCGACGAGGTCAACTTCTCCGTCAAGCACGAGAAGAAGGAGAAGGCCGAGACCCGCGTCTACCAGTTCTCCGCCAGTCCCGAGTCCGTCCGCAAGGGCCGCTGGGTCTACTTCACCGGTCGCCTCCAGGTCAACGACCACCGCTGGAAGGACGTGCGGGGCGAGGAGGTGGAGATCTACTTCCGCAAGCGCGGCTCCAGTGCCTGGAAGTTCGTGACCTCCGCCGACACCGGCTGGAAGGGCACGTTCCGCGCCAAGGCCCGCGCCACCAAGAGCGGTGAGTACCGCGCGATCTTCGACGGGACCGACGACCTCTCCGAGAGCAGGAGCCGGTCCGACCGGGTACGCGTGTACAACTACTACCGCCGGTAGTCCCGCCTGACGGCAGCCGACGCGGAGGCCCGGGGCGACCCGGGCCTCCGCCGTCGTCTCCTGACGGTGATGGCCCGGCCCGTGGTCTGTGAGTGGTGTCACCGGTTGATCCCCCACCTCCTGGGCAGGTGAGCGGGCACGACGACCGGAGGGAAGCCGCCCGGTAGCGGCGCCGACCGGCGGCCGCGACCGTGCCGGAACCGTGGAACGGCTCCGGCCCACGGTCACGGCAGGTGACGTGAACCTGTGACGGTTCCGATCAGCGGTCGCGGCGGGTGACGAGACGGGCGAGTGCGGCCAGCTCGGCGGCGGGCCGGGGCAGCGCGCCTGCGGCCCCCAGGTGACGCAGGGCCCGCGCGAGCAGCTCATCGGCCTCCAGCTGGGTCCAGGCCCGCCCACCCGCGGCCTCGACGAGCTCGGCCGCGCGGACCAGGTCGGTGCCGGAGAGCGGCCGCTCCCGGTGGTAGAGACCGGCCAGCTCATGACCGGCAGGGGTGCCCGAGGTCAGGGCGGCGACGACCGGGATGGACTTCTTCCGGCTACGCAGATCCGAGTGGGTTGGCTTGCCTGTCACCTCGGGATCTCCCCAGATGCCCAGCAGGTCGTCGACGAGCTGGAACGCCAGCCCCAGGTCCCTGCCGAAGGCGGTGAAGTGCTCGACCTGCTCTGGACCGCCACCCCCGAACAGGGCGCCGAGCCCGCAGGCGCACCCCAGCAGGGCGCCGGTCTTGCCGGCCGCCATGCCCAGGCACTCGGCCGGCCCGACGTCGTGACGTTCCTCGAACGCGACGTCCGCGCTCTGGCCCTCAAGCAGTTCCTGAACCGCGGTGCCGAAGACCCGGGTCGCCTCGGCGGTGATCGCGTGCCCGCCGGTCGCGAGCACGTCGAAGGCCAGCGTCAGCAGCGCGTCACCGGCCAGGATGGCCGGGCTGACACCGAAGACGGCCCAGGCCGTGGGACGGTGGCGGCGGGTCCGGTCACCGTCCATCACGTCGTCGTGCAACAGGGAGAAGTCATGCACCAGCTCGACCGCCGCCGCCGGTCGAAGCGCCAGGGCCGCGGCACCCCCGACGGCCTCGGCCGACAGCAGGGCCAGCGCGGGACGGAGCGCCTTGCCCCCACCGGTCGCGGACGACCGGCCCTGCTCGTCCCACCAGCCGAAGTGATAACCGGCGATGCGCCTCATCGGGGCCGACAGCCTGTCGATCGCCGGACGCAGGGTCGCCTCGACCATGTTCCGGCTCCAGATCAGCACCTCGTCCGCGGACCGCCCGTCCGTCCTCATCTCAGTGGTCGTCATCCTTGCTCTTCCTAACTCGGCCGTTCCAAGAAGCGATGCGGCCAGCACGGCCGAGGTGCCGGGCCCGGGCGGGCCCGCGGGAAACGCGTCCGTCAGGACCGGAGACTCCGGCCTCAGTGGCCGATCTCGACGTCTTCCAGGATGCCGAGCGCGTCGGGCACCAGGACGGCCGCGGAGTAGTAGGCGCTGACCAGGTAGGAGATGATCGCCTTCTCGCTGATGCCCATGAACCGGACCGACAGGCTGGGCTGGTACTCGTCGGGGATGCCGGTCTGGTGCAGGCCGATGACGCCCTGGTTGTCCTCGCCGACGCGCAGGGCCAGGATCGACGTGGTGCGGGTGCCGGTGATGGGGATCTTGCTGCAGGAGAAGATGGGGACGCCACGCCAGGCGGGCACCCCGCTACCGCCGACGTCGACGCCCTGCGGGTAGAGCCCGCGCGCGTTGCACTCGCGGCCGAAGGCGGCGATGGCATGCGGGTGTGCCAGGAAGAAGCTCGTGCTCCGGCGGCGGCTGAGCAGCTCGTCGAGGTCGTCGGGGGTGGGCGGCCCGCTGCGGGTGTGAATCCGCTGCTTGAGGTCGGCGTTGTGCAGCAGCCCGAACTCGCGGTTGTTGATCAGCTCGTGCTCCTGCCGCTCGCGCAACACCTCGATCGTCAGCCGGAGCTGCTGCTCGACCTGGTCCATCGGGTCGTTGTAGAGGTCGGCCACCCGGCTGTGCACCCGCAGGACCGTCTGCGCGACGCTCAGCTGGTACTCGCGCGGGCTGAGCTCGTAGTCGACGAACGTGCCCGGCAGGTCGGCCTCTCCCGCATGCCCGGCGGCCACCTCGACGGCGGCCTCGCCGTACTTGTTCTGCGGCCCGCTGGTGGCGGTCTCCCGCCGCCGCAGATGGGCCTGGAGCTCCTCGGAACGCTCGGCCAGCTCCAGGAACGCGTGCCGGGGCAGGACCATCGCCGTGCCGCTGGTGACCGCCCTCGCGGTGAACGACCACTCGCCGTCCGTGCCGACCAGCGTCTCGTCGCCGAAGTGGTCACCCGCGGCCAGCACCGTCAGCACGATCTCGTCGCCGTACGGCCCGGTGCCGACCTTGTTGACCTTGCCGTGCGCGATGAGCACCACCTCGTCGGCCGGCTGCCCCGACTCCGCGAGCACGTCGCCGGCCCGGAACTCCCGCTGGACGAACCGGCCCGCCAGCGCGTCGAGGGTGTCGGAGTCGTCGAACCCGCGCAGCAGGGGCAGCTCGCACAGCTCGGCGGGGATGACCGCCACCTGCGATCCGGCATTGGTGAAGCTCACCCGCCCGTCGCCGATCGTGTAGGTCAGCCTCCGGTTGACGCGGTAGGTGCCGCCCGACACCTGCGTCCAGGGAAGCATCCGCAGCAGCCACCGCGAGGTGATCTCCTGCATCTGGGGAGTCGACTTGGTCGTCGTCGCCAGGTTACGCGCGGCGTCCGTACTCAGACTCAGCTGCGACCGGCCAGCCTCGAACTCCGTCACAACACACACCACCGATCCGTGCTCGTACCAACAGGGGAAGCGAAGACATGAATCAACCAGGAGGAAACGTCAGTCAACCGCGACAGAAACGGCAAAATACTGACCTCCCGATGCGCGGATCCGAATTCGACCCGCCATCATGGACGCCTCAATTTTGGGTTGCCCTTAAATATATTGTCAAGCATTGAATACGATCGAGCCAACAATAAACAAAGACTCCATCGTCAAATGCCCGAAAAATATTGAATGTCTTATTCTCGACGCCACCCAGGCCCGTACCGGAGTCCCGGCAGGCTGCGGATCCGCCTCGATTCCCCCCGCCCGCCAGGCCGGCTGATATTTCTCATCTCAGCCACGCACCCGTCATTCACCGACAGAACAGGGAAAACGCCAGGAAGCACCCACGATCGGCAGGGTCCGCGGCACGGAGGTCGCCTTCATCCCGCAGGCACCCTCGCAGCAGGGCGCCGGCAGGCACTAAAGAATGGATTTTTCGCTAAATTCACGAGAAGCGAGGGAAGCCAGCGGATCAGGTCAGCCTGACTGTTTCGGTCCTCGGTCCAGCAGTTCGGCGAACAGTTTCTCCCAGAGCGGCATGACCGCTTCGGGGGTGTAGTCGTGCGCGGCGACGGCCGCGGCCGCTCCCATCCGCCGCCGCAGCTCCCTGTCCTCGATGAGCCGGACCATCGCCGCCGCCAACGCGTCGATGTCGCGGGGAGGGACGAGCAGCCCGTCGACCTCAGGGGTGAGCACGTCGGCCGGGCCGGTCGGGCAGTCGAAGGCCACCACGGGCAGCCCGTGGGTCATCGCCTCGATCATCACCATCGGCAACCCCTCGAACCGCGAGCTGAGGACGTAGAAGGAGGCCCTGGCCAGTTCCTCGTCGAGACGATCGGTCCGTCCCATCAGGGTGACGTTGTCCCCCAGCCGGTACTCCTTCAGGAGCGCGCGCAACTGCCCCTTCTTCTTGCCGGTGCCGTAGATGCGCAGCCGCCAGTCCGGGTGACGGGCCACAACCTGCCGGAACGCGGGAATCAGCAGGTCGAAGCCCTTCTGCCCGACCAGCCTCCCGGCCGCGACCACGAGCCTGTCGTCTTTCCTGGAGGGTGTCCGGCGCACGGAGCCGACCGCGTTGGGGACGCGCTCGACGCGCGTGGCGGGCAGGAGCGCCTGGTACTCCCTCCTGTCGGTCTCGGTGAGCACGACCACCGCGTCCAGCCTGCCGTAATGGCGGCCGATCTCCGAGCGGACCGCCTCGGAGTGGGTGGCCAGGTTCATGTGCTCCTGCCCGACCTTGACGACGCTCGCGGGAGCACGGCGGGCCGAGATGAGGTTCAGGGCGGGGCGGGTGGTCACCAGGACGCCGTCGGTGAGCGCGGAGACGTAGTCGATGACGGCCCGCTCCACGCGTTCGGTGAAGTAGGAGGCCGCGAACTCGCCGGCGGGCACGATCCTGCCTCGGATCCACCGCCACACCCGCCGCCCCATGGAGTCGACGGGCCTGCCCTCACGCTGGTCCGACAGCGTCAGGAGACGGATGCGCGGGTCGATCTCGAACTGGGGTCTCTCCTTCCGCCGTACCACGCTGACGATCTCGACCTCATGGCCGGCCGCGGCCATCGCGTTCGCCTGGTTGATCACCGTGCGGATCGTCCCGCCCATGCCGTACGCGTGCAGCAGCAGGTAGCGGATCCTCGTGGTCTCCGGCGCCGTCATGTGGGCTCCGTGACAGGCGGCAGATATCCCCAGCTCTCGCACATCGGCCGGAGCGAGTCGGGTATCTCCTCCGGCCCCGGCAGGTCGCGCCCGGGCTGCACCCGTCCCGACCGGATCTTGTCCTTCCAGTCGCCGAGCCCCTTCTCCAGCACGGTCTGCTCGCCGTAGGCCAGCATCTCCGGCTCCCAGGGAACTCCCAGAAAGTCGCAGACGCGGCGCGCCTCGGCCTCGGGGTCGGCGGTCAGGTCCTCGTAACGCACGGTGCACCCGCTGAGTGCCCCCCGCGCCCGCTGCACCGCCTTCATGTAACGCAGGGCGTCGAGTGCCGCCTCCTCCGGCGTCCGCCTGCCCGCCCCCGCCTCGTACCACGACCTGGCGATGGACGCCGGGTGGCGCAGCAGGAAGACGAATCTGGCGTCCGGCCAGCACGCGGCGACGCGCCGGTAGGCGAAGGCATTGGCCGGTGTCTTGTCCACGAAGAACGTCTTGCCGCTCCTGACCAGCTCGCGGTGGAGCACCCGATCCCACAGCAGGTGTTCCAGGTCGGCCCGGTTGTGGCCGAGCGCCTTCATCGCCCGCTCCGCCAGCGAGGTGCCGAACTCCACCCTCAGCCTCCGCACGTGCGGCTCGTGCGGGGCGTGCAGCATGGAGTGGGCGTTGAGCATCGCCCGCAGGAGCGTGGAGCCGGACCTCACCGGCGAGAGGACGAAGACCGGCGCCACCAGCAGCCGGTCGACTTTCGGGTCGGCGGGCGGACCGAACGGCTCCTCCGCGGCCGGGGCCCCCGCATCCGCCGACGAGCCGACTTTTCCTACTCGATTAAGCTGGAATCCGGTAAGCCTGACAAGGGCGTCGTTGGCCTTACGCTGCCACTTCATGCCCAGGCAGGCTACCCATCTTTCCTGGCATTTCACTGTGTGTTCAGTTTGGAACACCCCCCGTTCCCGCCGGGCCCCGGCGAGCACCGGGCCGCGGGCGGGTGGCAGCGCGCCGGGGTTTCACCGCGCGGGACCGACGGCGAATCGCCGTACAGTGTGAGCCATGGGGATGGTCAAGACCGTGGGACTGGTTCTGCACCCGCAGCGCGATTCGAAGGTGGCCATCGACACGATCGTGGAGTGGGCCCGCGCCCGCAGCGTCACGGTGCTCGGGCTGCCCGACGAGGTCGGGCGCATCGACTGCAGCGCGGTGTCCGTCGACGGCGCCACCCTGGTCGACCGCGCCGACCTGCTCGTCAGCCTCGGCGGCGACGGCACGATGCTGCGCACCATGCGGCTCATCTCAGGGCGGCGGACTCCGATCCTCGGCGTCAACCTCGGCAAGCTGGGGTTCCTCGCCGAGATCGACGTCGACGAGCTGCCCTTCGCGCTGTCGGCCATCGACGACAACGCCTACACGGTCGAACCCCGGATGGCGGTGCGGGCCACCCTGCCCGACGGCACCTCGGTGACCGCGTTCAACGACATCGCCCTGGTGCGGATACCGGGCCACGGGCTGTCCGCGATGTCGATCACCGTGGAGGGGCATCCCTTCGTGCGTTACGCGGCCGACGCGGTGATCGTCGCGACCCCCACCGGGTCGACCGCCTACAGCTTCTCCGCGGGCGGCCCCATCGTGTCGCCGACGGTCGAGGGCTTCCTCGTGGTCCCGGCCGCGGCGCACTCGTCGTTCAACCGGGCCCTCGTGCTGTCGGCGGACGAGCGGGTCGTGCTCGGCCTGCTGCCGGCGAGCGGCCGGCTGGCCCTGGAGGTGGACGGCGCGGTGGGCGCGCACCTGTCGCCGGGGGACGAGCTCACCGTCACCGCGATGCGCGCCGCCGCGTGGGTGGTCCGGCTCGGCACCACGAGCTTCTACGAGCGTGCCCGCCGCAAGCTCCGCGTCAACGGGAGTGCCGAGGTCGACTAGGCCCTGCCCCCGAGGCCGCCGTGACCGGCGACGACACCGAGGCGCGGTCCGGCCGACCGCGGTAGGCGGAAGATCCAAAGAGCATCCGGGCGCCGTCACCTCCTCCGCCCGGCCGCCTCCGCCGGTCACGGAACGTGACGGCGAACGACGCGGCAACAGCATCTGTCATGAAAGTTTCACTGGCGGGTTGACAGCGGGAAAGCGCTTACCTAGCTTGTGGATTGTTCGCTCACATGTCCGCGGATCGCATATGTGAACGGCGAGTGCTCGCTGGGGGGACTCCGAAACGCAGGCCGCACCGGCCTGCCGGACCAGCAAGGAGCTCAACTGTGCTGTACAGATTCAACAGGAAAACGGCCGGTGCGGTCATCGCCGCCACGGCCCTCGCCCTGTCGGGAACGGTGGCGGGCGTCTCCGCCGCCGCGGCCGCCGCTCCCGCCGCGGGAAACTACACACTGGTGAACGACGGCAGTGGCCTCTGCCTGACCGTTCCGGGCGGCAGCTCGTCCGACGGCGTCCAGCTCACCCAGAGCGGCTGCGGCGGCGCCGGGCAGACCTGGGCCGTGTCCGGAGGCAGCACCCAGCTCAAGGCCACGCACAGCGGCAAGTGCGCGGGCGTCAAGGACGCCAGCACCTCCGCCGGCAAGGCCGTCCAGCAGGAGAGCTGTTCGGGCGCGTCCTCCCAGACCTGGAACCTGACCGAGTCGGGGTCGAACTACCGGGTGGTCAACGCAGGCGGCGGCAAGTGCCTCAACACCGCCGACAACTCCACCTCCTCCGGCGCCCTCGTACAGCAGAACTCCTGCGACTCGGTGGCGACCAAGCAGTGGCGGCTCGTCCCCGCGGGCGGCTCGAACCCGACGCCGACCGTCACCCCCACCTCCAATCCCACGACGCCTCCGCCGAGCGGCCAGACCGGCCTGGTCGGCTGGGCGACCCAGGGCGGCGGCACCACCGGCGGCGGCAACACCCCGGCGACCACGGTCAGCAGCGCCTCCGCGCTGACCAGCGCGCTCTCGGCGAGCGGCGCGGCGGTCATCCGGGTGTCGGGCACGATCTCCTGCTCCGGGATGCTCAAGGTCACCTCCAACAAGACGATCCTCGGCAACTCCGGCGCCGTCATCTCCGGCTGCGGTTTCAACATCTCCGAGGCGTCCAACGTCATCGTCCGCAACCTGACCTTCCGCAACTGGAACGACGACGGCATCCAGGTCCAGTACTCCACCCGGGTCTGGATCGACCACAACTCCTTCAGCAACGGCTACGACGGAGCCGTGGACGTCAAGCGCGCCAGCGACTACGTCACGATCTCCTGGAACCGGGTCTCCAGCCACGACAAGACCATGCTGCTCGGCCATGACGACGGCAACGCCAGTGAGGACACCGGCAAGCTGCGCGTCACCTATCACCACAACTGGTTCGACGGCACCAACCAGCGCCACCCGCGGGTCCGCTTCGGCAACCCGGTGCACGTCTACAACAACTACTACGGCAACGTCGGCAGCGGCGGCGGGTACGGCGTGGCGTCCACGAAGAACGCCGGCGTCCTGGTCGAGGGCAACTACTTCGAGAACACCCCCGACCCCTACCACCGCGGCGAGGGCTCCTCTCCCGCCGCCAACCTGGTCGCCCGCAACAACCACTTCGTCAACTCCGGTGCCGGGGACGCGGGCGGCAGCGTCGCCTCCATCCCCTACTCCTACTCGCTCGACACCGCCTCCAGCGTCAAGTCGATCGTGACCGGCGGCGCCGGCGCCGGCCGGATCTCGGTCTGATCCGGACTGCTCCAGGTCTGCCCCTGACCCGGACCTGGCGCGGGCCCGTCAGGGCCTGAGACGGAACACCTCCAACGGCTCCCGCGGGCATCGCCCGCGGGAGCCGTACGTATCACTGGTGGGTGAACTGGGTGAGCGCGGGCAGCGCCCTGTCGGAGAAGTCGAACAGTGCCTGGTTCTCCCACCCGTTGCCCGAGGACGCGTCGGCCGGGTCCCAGCCGTTGCCGCGCACCGCGGTCCAGGTGGGTTCCCAGTAGACGACGCCCAGGCCCCGGCCGTTCGGCACGGCCTGCACCACGCTCATCACGTCGCGCAGCATCGCCGACTGGCCCGCGGCGGAGGCCGGGTAGCCGGGGTACGGCGTCGCCGCGGTGATGATGTTGGTGAGGCCGTCGTCGTTGCCCGTGGTGAAGGGGTAGGCGGTCTCGACGACCAGGACCGGCTTGCCGTACCTGGAGGCGATGTCGTTGAGGTTGGTCTGCAGCGCGCCGAGCGTGCCGTGCCAGTAGGAGTAGTAGGAGACGCCGATCACGTCGTAGTTCACGCCGTGGGCGGCGGCGCTGTCGAACCACCAGCGGAAGAGCGAGTTGTTGCCGCCCTCGGCCACGTGCAGCACGACCCTGGTCGAGCCGGAGACCGCCTTGACCGCGCTGTGGCCGGAGTTGAGGAGCTGGGCGAGGTTGCCGAAGTTGGAGCTGCGGCCCTCCTCCCAGAGCATGCCGTCGTTGATCTCGTTTCCGACCTGGACCATGTCGGCGGTCGTGCCCTGCGCCTTCAGCGCGTTCAGCACGTCATAGGTGTGGTTGTAGACGGCGGTCTTGAGCTGGGCGAGCGTGTACCCCGCCCACGCGGCGGGCTTGTACTGCTTGCCGGGGTCGGCCCAGGTGTCGGAGTAGTGGAAGTCGATCAGCAGCCCCATGCCCTGGGCCTTGATCCGCCGCGCCAGGGCCAGCACGTGCGCCTTGTCGTTGTAGCCGTCGGCCGCGTTGACCCAGACCTTCAGCCGGACGTAGTTGAGCCCGGCCGAGCGCATGATGGCCAGCGCGTCACCCTGCGCGCCGGTGGCGCTGTGGTACTTCCCGCCGAGGGCCTCGGACTTGGGCAGGCTGGAGGTGTCGGCGCCCTTGATCGCCAACGTCGCCGACCCCGTGGCGAAGGTGACGTCGTCGAAGTTGGCCCAGCCGCCCGCCGCGGCGGCGGAGCCGAGGCTCACCGTGCACTGGCCGCCCGTCACGGTCTGGGTGACCGCGATCTGGATCCATTCGGACGAGCTGACCGGCAGGTAGGTCCTCCTCTCGGCGGGACCGCAGTTCCGCAGCGCGATCCAGCTCTGGCTCGCGGCTCCCGACCTGACCCAGGCCCGGAGCGTGTAGGTGCCGGAGGTCAGGCCGGTCAGTGTCTGGTGGGTCTCGACGGTGTACGCGCCGGAGGCCCAGTGGGACAGGCGGTAGGAGCTGGCGTGGCCGCCCGCCTCGGTGAAGTCGGCGGCGGCGGAACCGCTGCCGACGGTGGTGCTCCAGCCGGTCGGCGTGGAGGTCGGGCTTCCCGTCTCGAAGCCGCCGTTGGTGACCGTCGAGGCGGCCAGGGCCGCCAGGGGGGTGAGCGTTGCGGCGGCGCAGAGCAGCAGCGCCACCAGGATCTTCTTCATCTGTCCTCGCTCTGGGATGGAGTGGTGCGGACAACCCCCGAAGACCCCCGGTGACGTGCCGCGGTCAGGTGGCCGGCACGGCACCGGGGGAGCTCATGCGTCCGGTGCCAGCTCGACGACGGTGACGCCGCCGGCCGGTACCGTCGCCGAACCCGCGTGCTCGGCGCCGTCGAGAACCCCGGCCCCGCTCACACCCGGGACGGTGACCGGCTCGTCGCCGTGGTTGACCAGGAAGAGGTGGCGGCCCCGCCGCAGGAGTTCGAGGGTGTCGGGCAGGCCGCGCGGGCGGGACACACCCGCGGCGTCGAGGACCGCGCGGAGGATCGCGCGCAGGTCTCCGTCCGTGTCCTGGCCCGCCCGGGGGTCGAGGGCCGTGGCGACGTACCAGGCGGTGCCCGCTCCCAGCTCGTGGCGGGTCACCGCGGGGTGGCCCGCGTCCGGTCCGCCGGTGAAGGCGCGCACGGTACGCGCTCCGGCGAGGCGGACCCGCTCGGACCAGATCCGGCCGGTCAGCCCGTCGTCGCCGACGGCGACCGTGCCGTTCTCCGGCAGCGGGTGGAACTCCTCCACCGACAGGCCGAGCACGTCGCGCAGCACGCCGGGGTAGGCACCGGGGTGGATCGTGTCGTTCTCGTCGACGATCCCGGAGAAGCAGGAGACGACCAGGTGGCCCCCGGCCTCCACGTGGCGGTGCAGGTTCTTGCCCGCGGCCTCGGTGAGCAGGTAGGAGCTCGGTACGACGACCATTCGGTACGCCGAGAGGTCGGCCGCGGGGTGGACGAAGTCGACGGTGACGTGCTCGCGCCAGAGCGCCTCGTAGTACGCCTCCACCCGCTCGCGGAACCTCAGGTCCACCGAGGGCCGCCACTCCAGTTCGAGCGCCCAGTACGACTCCCAGTCCCACACCAGCGCGACCTCGGCCTCGACGCGGGAGCCGCGCACCGGCGCCAGCTCGCGCAGCTCGGCGCCGAGGGCGACCACGTCGCGCCAGAGCTCGGAGCCGGTCCCGGCGTGCGGCAGCATCGCCGAGTGGAACTTCTCCGCGCCGTAGCGGGAGGCACGCCACTGGAAGAAGAGCACCGAGTCCGATCCCCTGGCGACGTGGGCGAGGCTGTTGCGCCGCATCTCCCCCGGCCGCTTGGCGAGGTTGCGCGGCTGCCAGTTGACGGCGCCGGTGGAGTGCTCCATGAGCATCCACGGTCGGCCGCCCGCCACCGAGCGGGTGAGGTCCGCCGCCATGGCGAGCTCGATGTGGCCCTCGGCCCGCCCGGCGTCGAGGTAGTGGTCGTTGGAGACGACGTCCACCTCGCCCGCCCACCGCCAGTAGTCCATCGGCTCGCAGTTGGGGATCATGAAGTTGGTGGTGACCGGCAGGTCGCTGAAGCGGCGGATGGCGTCGCGCTCGCGGCGGAAGTTGGCGATGTGCGCGTCGACGGAGAAGCGCGCGTAGTCGAGTTGCAGGGCCGTCAGCTGGCCGACCGGTGCGAGCCTCGGGGGTTCCACCTCGTCGAACGAGCCGTAGGTCAGCCCCCAGAACGTGGTCCCCCACGCCGCGTTGAGCGCCGCCACGTCCCCGTGCCGCTCGCGCAGCCAGTCGCGGAACGCCTCCGCCGAGGTCTCGCAGTAGCAGCGCGCGTTCGCCCAGCCGTACTCGTTGTGGACGTGCCACATGACGACCGCCCGGTGCCCGGCGTAGCGGGCGGCGAGCCGGCCGGCGATCCGTTCCGAGGCGGCGGCGTACTCCGGGGAGCTGGGGCAGAAGCTGTGCCGGGAGCCTCCGGCGATGACATGGCCCGCGCGGTCGACCAGGTGGCTGCCCGGGTGGGCGGCCCGAAACCAGGTGGGCGGGGAGGAGGTCGGTGTCGCGAGGTCGACCCTGATGCCCGAGGAGCCGAGCAGGTCGATGATCCGATCCAGCCGGCCGAAGTCGTAGACCCCTTCTTCCGGCTCCAGCAGGCTCCAGCCGAAGATGCCGAGGCTGACCAGGTTCACCCCGGCCTCACGCATCAACCGGACGTCCTCGTGCCAGACCTCCTCCGGCCACTGCTCGGGGTTGTAGTCCCCTCCGTACGCGATGCCCTCCGGCAGGACGGGATATCCAGGCAACTGCTCCCCCTTGGCTCATCTCTGTGAACGTGCACAGTAATCGAAACCCGACACCCAGGGAAGAGTCGCCACGGGAACGCCAGCGCGGACAGGCGATTAACAAGAGCGTAACGAGCATTGACAGGGCGACATCTCGGATTTCAGTCTGTGAACGTTCACAGACATGTCCGCATGGCAGGCCCCCGAGCCCCGGCGCGACACCCCGATACAGCACCCCCGGCACAGCACCCCCGGCACAGCACCCCCCGACACGGCATCCCTGACACGGAGGAACGCATGCAGAGAAACCGGCTCGCAGTGGCGGCCGCGGCTCTCGCCGCCACCCTGGCCGCCGGATGTTCCGGCGCCGCCCAGGAGCCGGCCGTCCCGGTCGCGCAGAGCTCGGCCCCCGCAGGGCCGGTCAAGCTCACCTACTGGACATGGGTTCCCAACATGGACAAGATCGCGGCGGCCTGGAACAGCGCCAACCCCGACATCCAGGTCACGGTCAGCAAGCAGGCCGGCGGCGACGACGCGGCCGCCAAGTTCCTGACCGCGGCCAAGGCGGGAAACCCCCCTGACCTGGTCCAGGCCGAGTACCAGATGCTGCCCTCCTTCGTCGCCGCCGACGCGGTGGCCGACCTCTCCGGCGACGTGGCGCAGGCGAAGGGCGAGTTCGGCGAGGGCATCTGGGGGCTGGTCACGCTCGGCACCGACGCCGTCTACGCGCTTCCCCAGGACAGCGGCCCGATGATGCTCTACTACCGCCAGGACCTGTTCGACAAGTACGGCATCGAGGTCCCCAAGACATGGGACGAGTACGCCGAGGCCGCCCGCACCGTACGCAAGAAGGACCCCAAGGTCTTCCTGGGCACCTTCTCCAGCAAGGACCCCGGCGCCTTCGTCGGCCTCGCCCAGCAGGCCGGCGCCCAGTGGTGGTCGATCAGCGGCGAGTCCTGGAAGGTCGCGGTCAACGACGACGCCACCAGGAAGGTCGCCGACTACTGGGGCGGTCTCGTCGCCGAGGGCGCCATCGACGACCAGCCGTACTTCACCCCCGAGTGGAACAAGGCGCTCAACGACGGCAAGCTGCTGACCTGGCCCTCGGCCGTCTGGGCGCCGGGCGTGCTGTCCAGCAACGCCCCCAAGGCCAAGGGCAGGTGGGCGATCGCCCCGCTGCCGCAGTGGAGCGCCGGCGAGAACGCCAGCGGCTTCTGGGGCGGCTCCTCCACCGCGGTCGCCGCCAAGTCCCCCAACCGGGCCGCCGCCGCGAAGTTCGCGACCTGGCTCAACACCGACCCCGAGGCGCTCGGCCTGCTCGTCAAGGAGGGCGCGGTCTACCCGGCCGCCGCCAAGGGCGGCACCATGCTCGGCGAGGCCCCCGACTACTTCTCCAACCAGCCCGACTTCTGGCAGCAGGCCGCCGCGATCTCCGCCACCGCGCGGGGCTTCACCTTCGGGCCGAACGTCAACGTGACGTACAACGCCTTCAAGGACGCCTTCGACAAGGCCGTACAGGACAAGTCCGCGTTCTCCGACGCCATCGGCAAGATGCAGGAGGCGACGGTCGCCGACATGCAGAAGTCCGGATTCCAGCTCGCCCAATGACACGACGCCTCGGCGGCGGCGCCCGCACCGCGAGCGCCGTCCCCTACCTCTTCCTCGCACCGGCCATGGCGCTGTTCACGCTCTTCATGGCCGTCCCCATCGTCTACACGGCCTACCTCAGCCTGCGGCGCACCAAGGTCTCCGGGCTCGGCCTGGGCAAGGGCTCGCGCCGCGAGGTCTTCGCCGGCCTCGACAACTACACCGCGACGCTCGCCGACGGCGAGTTGTGGGCCGGCTGGCTGCGCGTCCTCGGCTACGGCCTGCTGGTGCTCGTCGTCATGCTCGGGCTCGCCCTGCTCTTCGCGCTGCTGCTGGACTCGGCGCACGTGCGGCTCGCGCGCTTCTCCAGGGTCTCCGTCTTCCTGCCGTACGCGGTGCCCGGGGTGGCCGCCACCCTGCTGTGGGGCTTCCTCTACCTGCCGAGCCTCAGCCCGATCCGCCAGGTGCTCGACGTCGACCTGCTCGGCTCGGGCACCGTGGTCCTCTCCATGGCGAACATCGCGGTCTGGGGCGGCGTCGGCTTCAACATGCTGGTGCTCTACACCGCCCTGCGCGCCGTGCCCATGACCTACTACGAGGCCGCCAGGATCGACGGGGCGAGCGAGATCCAGATAGCGCTGCGGATCAAGATCCCGATCCTGCTGCCCGCGATCATCCTAACCACCGTGTTCTCCATCATCGCCACGATCCAGGTGTTCACCGAGCCGACCACGCTGCGGCCGCTGACCAACACGATCAGCTCGACCTGGAGCCCGCTCATGAAGGTCTACCGCGACGCCTTCGTCACCGGCGACCTCTACTCGGCCGCCGCCACCTCGATCGTCATCGCGGCGATCTCCCTCGTCCTGTCCTTTGGTTTCCTGCGCGTCGTCCGCGACCGCGCCTTCGGGGAGAGCTGATGGCCACCACGACCCTCACCACGAGGGGACGCCGGAGAGCGGCCGCGCGACGCCGCCCGTACGGGATCGCACCGACCGCGATCCTGCTGCTGGGCGCGCTCTACTGCCTGCTGCCGGTCAGCTGGGTGCTGGTGGCCGCCACCAAGTCGAAGGCGGAGCTCTTCTCCACCTCGACCTTCGCCCCCGGCACCGGGCTGCTCGCCAACCTCGCCGACCTGGCCGCCTACCGCGACGGCGTGTTCTGGCTGTGGATGCTCAACACGCTGCTGTACGCCGGTGGCGGCGCCCTGCTCTCCACCGGCGTCTCCGCGGTCTCCGGCTACACGCTGGCCAAGTACCGCTTCCGGGGCCGGAACCTGATCTTCAACCTGCTGATCGGCGGCATCCTGGTGCCCGCCGTGGTGCTGGCCATCCCGCAGTACCTGCTCTTCTCCCGGATCGGGCTCGCCGACACCTACTGGTCGGTCCTGCTCCCGCAGATCCTGCACCCGTACAGCATCTATCTGGCGCGCATCTACGCCACCGCCGCCGTCCCCGACGCCCTGCTGGAGGCCGGGCGCATCGACGGCGCCGGGCACTGGCTGCTGCTGCGCCGGGTGGCGCTGCCCCTCATGATCCCGGGCATGGTGACCATCTTCCTGTTCCAGTTCGTCGCGATCTGGAACAACTTCCTGCTGCCGTTCATCATGCTGGGCGACGACCAGAGGTTCCCGCTGACCGTCGGGCTCTACACGCTGCTCGCGGCCGGCGCCAACCAGCCCTCCCTGTACAACCTGATCCTCACCGGCACCCTGCTGTCGATCATCCCGCTGATCGCGCTCTTCCTCACCATGCAGCGCTACTGGCGGACCGACCTGGCCGGCGGGGCCGTGAAAAGCTAGTGGCCGGGCCCGACCGGGCCTCGCCCGGTCGAGGGGAAAATGGGAGCATGGCGAAGCGTCCGACCATCCATGACGTCGCGGCGGTGGCGGGGGTCTCCCGGGGAACGGTCTCCCGGGTGCTCAACGACGACCGGTACGTCAGTCCCGCGGCGCACGCCGCGGTCAAGCGGGCCATCGCCGAGACCGGCTACGTGCTCAACCGGGCCGCCCGCAGCCTGGTCACCCAGCGGACCGGTTCGGTGGTGATGGTCCTGTCGGAGCCGCAGGAGCGACTGTTCGAGGACCCCAACTACAGCGTGCTGCTGCGCACCGCCACCCGGCGGCTCGCCGAGCGGGACATATCGCTGGTGATGATGATCGCCGGGAACGACGGCGACCGCGACCGGGTGGTCCGCTACCTGCGCGGCGGCCACGCCGACGGGGTCTTCCTGGTCTCCACCCACGCGGGCGACAGGCTGGTGGACGCGCTGGTGGACATCCCGGTGGCCGCCGTCGCCCAGGGGGCTGTCATCGGCAGGGAGAACGTGATCCCCTACGCGGCGGCGGACGACCGCGAGGGCGCCCGGCAGATGACGCGCTACCTGGTCGAGCGGGGCCGCAGGCGGATCGCCACCATCACCGGCCCGCTCGACACCCCCGGCGGCGCGCTGCGGCTGGAGGGCTTCGCCGACATCCTCGGCAGGAAGGCGAGCAGGAGGCTCATCGAGCACGGCGACTACACCCAGCTGGGCGGGGAGAGCGCGATGGCCCGGCTGCTGGAACGTGCCCCCGACATCGACGCGGTGTTCGTCGCCTCCGACCTGATGGCCGCGGGCGCGCTCTCCGCGCTGCGCGCCGCCGGGCGGCGGGTGCCCGAGGACGTCGCGGTGGGCGGCTTCGACGACTCGGCGGTGGCACTCACCACCCATCCGCCGCTCACCACCATCCGCCAGCCCCTGGAACGGGTCGCCGAGGAGACGGTCCGCCTGCTGCTCGCCCTGATCGACGGCGCCGAGCAGGTGGAGCCGGTGATACTGCCCACCGACCTCATCGTCCGCGAGTCGACCTGAGCCGGTGTGAGCGGACGGCCCGCGACGCGGACCGCCCCCCGGCCGGGGTACGCGGACGGAGGGCGGTGGCGAGTCGTGCGGTGTGTCGTGCTGTACGTCGTTCCGCGCGAGGTCAGCGAGCGGCGGACGAGCCGTTCACGGTCAGGACCTGCTCGGTCTCGATGGCGGGGAAGGTGCCGGTGTCGATGATCCCGTGCTCGTGGAAGGCCGCCTCCAGCAACGCGTGAGCCTTGGGCTCCAGCTTCCACAGCGCCCGGTACTCCCGGGCGGTGGCCAGGGAGACGCCGGTCTCGTGGGCGATGTCCGTCGCCCGGGGCACGAACTTCCGCTCGATCTGCTTGTCCCAGTACTCCCGCGCGGCACGCATCAGGGCCGCGCGCTGTGCCGTGTCGACGACCGGCGGCGGGCCGTCCAGCACCTGGACCTCGTCATCGTCATCGTCGATGACCGATCGCCCCGCGGCCACCGCGGGACGCACCGGCTCAGGCTCCGGGTCCCACGGCACCGGCGGGGTCAGGTCGATCAGCGCGGAGGTGTTGTAGAGGGCGCCGATCTGGGAGAGCAGGGCCTCCTGGCGTACCGAGTCGACGGCCAGGCCGGTGTGCTCCACCGCCCGGTCCATGGCACGGTCCAGCTTGGTGAGGGCCGCGCGCATCTTCCGGTCGGACGCCCCGGACTCGCGGAGCGCGCGGGCGCGCTTGGCCGCCAGCGCGACCCGGGTCAGCCTGCGGTGGGCGTCGACCTCACTCGCCGTACGGTCGCTGACCTCGGCCAGCCCGATGCGGACCAGTGCCCGCTCGGGAGTGAGCCGCCAGTTGATGCGCGAGCGCCCGCTGATCCGGTGGCGTTCGATCGCCATGCCGCGCTCCCAGAGCCACGCCGCCACCAGGGGCGCGGCGAGCCGGAAGATGGCCTCGGCCATGCTGCGGGCGTCCATGCTGGACAGCACCGCGGTCAGGCCGGTGAGCGCCCACACGGCGATGCCGTCGATGCCTGCCGAGAAGTTCTCCCGCATGTTGCGGCGGGCCCGGACCGCGCTGGTGATGACGGCGACCTCGATGAAGGCGAAGAGCAGCAGCCGCAGCGGACCGTCGAAGCCGAGCACGTCACCGGAGAAGCGCCACATGCCCTGGGCGGAGACACCCGTCGCGATGCTGGCGGCGACGATGGTGAGGATGTCCTCCACCGGACGGGGCGCGACGTGAGAGTGGAAGAAGCGGACCGCCATTCGCTGGATGGCGCGGAGCGCGAAGTAGGCCGCGACCAGGAGGACGAGAGCGAACACGCCGATGAAGCTCGTCAACACCGGCTGGTCGGATGCGAAGGTGGTGATTTGATCGATGGGGGGCATCAGTCACTGTCCGTCAGTCTCGATGTCCGACAGGATATCTAGGCGATCATTCCAGAATGTCGGCGCGCTGTTCGCCAAACAGGCGCTCACGCGAGTGACAGAAGAGAACACAGTTGTGGTGGGGACGAGTAAGGATCACCCGCCCTCGGGGCTCCGGGCTCACTCCGGCGTCACCCCCGCCGCACCGCCCCACCACGGCCCAGTTCGCCGTCGTGACCAGCGCGGCCAGTGGTTACCAAGTTATTTTTCAGATGACCACAAGAGCCGGTACCTAGCGTTCTCGACGTAACGGAGAACACCGGGCGCCGCACGCCGCACCCGGTCCACGGAGGGGACCGGGCATGTCCGGGATCAATATTGACGACATCCCGTTCGAGGGTGCCGAGCTGGACGAGGTCGCCGGCGGCCGGATGACCGTGTCCTGGCGCAACAGCAAGGGCCAGGCCGGCGAGTGGTGGGTCAGCTGACGATCGGCTCGCCGCCCCGGGTGGGATCAGACCCCGCCCGGGGCGGCGCCCCACCGGCCGAGGGTGCCGAAAGGTACGTCGGGCGCCCGGGAGAGAAACCTCTTCCAGGGTGCCAGACCCGCCGGAGGTACATCGGCTGACAAACGGCCCGGCGCCCTTCCTTTCGGAAGGCGCCGAACCGGCCGTGCCGGGAGAGAGGAAGGCGCGGCACACGCCGCTCTCCCGGCACGGGCCGGCCGGACGGGATATTGATCGATCTGGCGCGGCGGAGCAGGATTCCCGTTCCGCCGCGCCTTCATGACGAGACGAGCCTGATTTCCCGGAGCCAAGGCTCGGGGTCTCCACGCTGGAGGTATTCGATGATTGACCTCGGAACGACGCTCGCCTCCGGGGTGCGGCTGCTGCGCGGCCTGCCTCGCGGCCACGCACAGGTGCAGCAGGCCCGTCGGACGGCCGCCGCATGGGCGGCCGACCACCCCGAGCTGAAGGCGGAACTCGTCGTCGACGAGCGTCCCGGCACCTCGGTGGTCGACTTCGATCTGCTGCTCCAGGACCCGGAAGGCGGGACGATCGCGCTCACCGCGCGGGCCAGCGACGGCGTCCCCTGGCTGATCGACCACTCCACGCGCTGGGCGGCGGGCCGGCTGGTCAGCGTGGACGAGATACACCTGTCGGTCGCCCAGGCGCTCACCATGATCCGCTCATTGTCATGCCGCGACGCGACGCCGCACGACGAGATCGTCGACCAGTGCCTGATCCTGAACGAGATCCAGCACGACGACACGCCGGTCAGCGACGAGGACCTGCAGGCCGCCTCGGAGGAGTTCCGCCGGGGGCGGGGCCTGCACGACCGCGCGACGATGCCGGCCTGGCCGGCCGAGATGGGGATGACCCTCCAGCAGTTCGACGCCTACATCGGCGGTATCGCCAGGCGCCGGAGCTTCCGCCGCCGCAGGGAGGCCGAGCTCGGCCCGGCCTACCTGGCCGCGCACGCCGAGCGCTTCGACCGGGTGCGTGCGCTCTGGAGCATCGGGCCGGAGCGGGCCCTCGAGGACCTCGGCGGTGACTCACCGGAGGGCCTCCTCCCCGCGCTCGCGGGTCCGGCCGGCGAGGTGGAGACGACGATCGCCGAGCGTTTCGCCTTCGAGCTGCCCGAACCGTTGCAGGAGGGCGCGCCCGGAGACGTCGTCGGGCCGACGGCCCATGGCACCGCCTTCCTCGCCGGGGTCATCCTGGGGCGTGCGGCCTCGTCGGCGGACGAGCGGACCCTGGCCGCGGCCGGGCGGGTGGCGTTCACCGAATGGCTGGCCGAGCGCCGCGCCACGGCCTCGATCGAGTGGCACTGGTCGTGACCGACAGGGTTCCCACGGCCGCCGCGACGACGCGCGGAACAAGGTCTTCCGCGAGGAGTCGCTCCGCCGCCACCAGGTCGCGGCCGGTTACCCGCCGAGGTGTGGTGCGCGTGCGGCGGAGGAGCCGTCTCGGATCACTTCACCGGTGAGGTTGCCGTTGGCTCCCGAGCCTAGGAAAACGATAATTTTGGCCACGTCGCCGGAGTTGGAGAGTCGGCGGCTGGGCGTGGCGGCGGCGAGGGCATCGGTGACGAACTCCGGAACGTCCCGGCTGTCGGTCAGGGTGAAGCCGGGGGCCACGACGTTGACCAGGATTCCGTCCCGGCCGCCGTTCCAGGCGAGGCTGCGGGCGAGTCCGTACAGGCCCGATTTGGCGGTCCCGTACGGACCTGGCCCGGGCAGTCCCTCCTCCGCGACGCTTGAGGAGATCAGCACGATGCGGCCCCAGCCCCTGGCGCGCATGCCGGGCAGGACCGCGCGGATCGACGCGGCGGTTCCGACCAGGTTGGCGTTGATCATCGCCTCCCACTCCTTCATCGGTACGTCCTCGAACCGGACGCTGGGATCCGGCGGGCCGTCACCGCCCCAGCGGACGGCGTTGGCGACGAGGACGTCGATCCCGCCCCAGCGTTCGATGACGGTTGCGGCGGCCTGGTCGATGGTCGGCAGGTCTTCGAGGTCGAGACGTACGACGTGCGCCTGCCCGCCCAGGGCCTCGATGTCCGCGGCCACCTTCTCGGCCTTGTCCGGGTTGTTTCGGTAGGTGATCGCGACCCGGGCGCCCTCCCGCCCGTAGGCGCGGGCGGTCGCGGCTCCGATCCCGCTCGACGCGCCGGTGACCAGGACCACGCGGTCTCTGAGTTCGGTGTCCATTGTGTGGGGGGTCCTCTCGTCCTTGCTGATCGGGTACGGCCAGTGCGGGATGTACGTCAGGCTCAAGACGGCGCCTTGGCACGCACCCGGGTGGCCAGGGTGTGCACTGCGTCGAGCGCTGCGGCCTGGGATGCCTCGTGCGTCTCGCGGAACTGGACGAGGAAGGGCATGACCCTGGCGTGCGTGAGCTCGGTATGGACGAACTCCACATCGTCCAGTCCGAGCGAGGAGAAGAAGGCGCGCAGGTAAGGCTCCTGGAAGTCGAAGGGCTCCCGGGGAGTGCCCGGTCCGTAGGCGCCGCCGCGCGCGCTCAGTATCACGGCCGACTTTCCCCGGAGCGGCAACCAGGGCAGGGCCACCCGGTCGATCCATGCCTTGAGCGCGGCGGGCACCGAGAAGTTGTACATGGGGGCGCCGACGAGCAGGACGTCCGCCGCGAGCAGTTGCTCCACCAGCGGGCGGGTGGCTGCCCAGGCCCCGGCCAGTTCGGAGGTGGTGTTGGCCACCTCGTCCATGGCCTGGATGCCGCGTACCCCGTTCAGGGAGGACTGGGTGGCGAGTTGGACACGGGCTTCGTCGACGGGCGGTACCGGTTCCGCGACCAGGTCGCGGTAGGTGTAGATCCCTTCAGGATTGGCCGCTTTCCAGGCGGCTGCGAAACTCTCGCCGAGCCTGCGCGAGAACGAGTCGCTTCGTGCGCTGGCGTCCAGGTGCAGCAGATGCGTCACAAGATTGCCTCACATTCAATATGATCTGGATTCGCAATCAATATAGAACAAGATAGTTTCAAGTCAAGAACATATCGACTCGCTATCATGGAGCCATGGCCATCTCTCCTGCCTCCGAAAGCTCGCCCGGCAGCCGGCTGCACGAGGATCTGCACTGGCTGTTCGCCCGGTTGAAGCAGGGCCTCGCCGGGGCGGAGGCCGTAGCGGTGCGGGAGCACGGCATGAGCCTCTGGGGTTACACGGTGCTGATGGCGGTCGTCGAAGCTCCCGCCCGCACTCAGCTCGCCCTCGCCCAGGCCGTGTCGGTCGACAAGAGCAAACTGGTCGTCATCCTCGACGAGCTGGAAGGCGCCGGCCTGGTTCTCCGTCGGCCGGATCCCGCGGACCGCAGGGCCCGCATCATCGAGGTCACGCCTCAAGGAAGCCTCGCGCTCGAGGCCGCCCGCGATGACATCAAGGCGATCGAGGACCAGCTGCTGACCGATCTCGACGCCCCGGTACGGGCGGCGCTGAGGAGCGCGCTACGGCATCTCGCCGGCGCACCCATCCTGCGAATCGAGGACGGGCAACCATGTGAAACCGCCTGTGCCCCCACCACGCCTGTTGGAACTCGTTAGCCGGGCCGCCGTACTGAAGGCACCGGCCGCCGGTTGGCCGGGGCGCCGGGTGAAAGGCACCGGCCCCCGCCACCGGTCGGCAGGACGACCCCGGAGCCGAACCACGCCGAAGGCACCGGGCGTCGACACGTGCCTTTCAGGACCGGTGGGCTCGCCTGAGCTGTTCGACGACCCGGTCGAGGGTCTCGATCGGGGCTGTGTACGGCACCCGCAGCCGGTTGGCCCGGGTGCCGTCAGGTGAGAACACCGGCCCCGGGAGCAGGCTGAGCCCTGCCTCGGCCGCCTTCCCCGCGAGTGCCTCACCGGACACACCGTTCAGGCGCAGCCAGAGCGCCAGGCCGCCCTGCGGGAGGGAGAAGCTCCAGGCGTCGTCCCCGTCCAGGCTTCTGGCCAGATGGTCGCGCTGGCGCCGCAGCTCGCTCCTGCGCTGGCCCAGCAAGCGGCCCATGAGGGGTAAGACCTCACAGGCCACGAGCTGCTCCATGGGCGGCGGGGCGTACAGACCGCTGATCGGGTCGAGGAGGAGTTCACGGATCAGCGCGGCCGGACCCCGGATCCATCCCACCCGCAACCCTCCCCACACGGTCTTGCTCAGGGAACCGATCGTGACGGCCCGGTCGATCCGGGGCTCGGGCACCGGATGGTCGCGCAGGTCCAGGTCGCGCACGGTCTCGTCCACGATCACGGTCACCCCGTACCTGGCCGCCAGCTCCGCGACCTTCCGGCGGTCCTCGGAACCCATCAGCACCCCGGTCGGGTTCTGGAAGTCGGGGGTCAGCAGGGCGGCTCCCCCCGCGGCCTCGCGGAACGCGGTGGCGAGCTGGTCGCCGTCCCATCCCGCCGCGGTGACCCGCGCGGGGACGGTACGGATGCCGAAGCGCCTGAGCGTGGCGAGGGTGTCGAAGAAGGTGGGGTTCTCCACCACGATTCTGCGCGGGCCGAGATGGGTGACGAGCAGCGCCAGCGCGGCACGGGCTCCCGAGGTGACCAGGATCTGTTCGGGGCGGGTGGCCGATCCCTCTCCGGTGTGACGCCGGGCGATCAGCTCGCGCAGCTCGGGCAGGCCGGGTCCGGGCTCGCCGCTCTCCAGCAGCAGCCCCGCCGACCTGCCGAGCGCGCGGGTGACGGCGTCGGTGACGATCGCGCGCGGGGCGGCGGGAACGGCGCGCCGCAGGTCGAGAAGCGAGCCCCGGCCGTCCACCGACAGGGGCGCGTAGCGCTCACCGAGGTTCCGCGGCAGCCGCACCCTGCTGCCACTGCCGCGCTCGGTGACGAGCCAGCCCTCCTCGCGCAGCCGGGACAGGGCGGCGACGACCGTTCCCCGGCTCACCCCGAGCTCACCGGCCAGGCGCCGCTCCGAGGGCAGCCGGTCCCCGACGCGTACGCGCCCGTCGAGCACCGCCTCGCGCAGCGCGGCGGCCAGCGCACCCGCGAGAGGGCCGCCGAATCGCCGCCATCCTGCCAGAACATCCTTGAGCACTAGTCCAGTTTGCCGTGATTGGACCACGACGCGAACATGCTCCGCTTCCTAGCGTCGAAGCATGAACACCAGACCCGACGCGGGCACCGCTCCCATTCCCGGCTCTCCGCACCTCGGCGGCGGCCCCCGGCCCGGACCGTCACACAGCGGCGGAGAGTATCGGCACGGACCATCGAGCGCCGACGGCGACCAGGAGCCCGGACCGTCCGGCGGCGGGAACGACCACCTGTCCGGTGTGCCGGAGGCCGATCACATCCGCGGACCCCTGGGAGCCGATCGCGCCCGCGTACCCGAACTGATGGAGGCCACCCGCGCGTACGCCGTGCGTCTCCTCGCCGGGCTCGACGACCGCCCGGCGGCGCGGACGCCGGTGCGACCGGCGCCCGAGTCCCTGCCGGAGACGGGGGTCGGCCTGGAGGGGGCGATGGAGATGTTCGCGCGGCGCTGGGAACCGGGCTTCGCGGCCAGCGCGGGCCCCCGCTACCTGGGCTTCGTCACGGGTGGCGCGACACCTGCGGCGCTGGCGGGCGACTGGCTGACCGGCACCCTCGACCAGAACCCCACCTCCGGCCTGGACTCCCTCGCCCCGGACCTCGAACGGGAGACGGTCGCCTGGCTGCGCGACCTCTTCGGCCTGCCGCCGGAGCACGAGGGGACGTTCGTCAGCGGCGCGACCATGTCCAACTTCGCGGGCCTGGCGATCGCCAGGGAGTGGCTGGGCGAACTGCGCGGCGTGTCGGTGGCCGAGGCGGGCGCGGCCGCGCTCGGGCCGGTGACGGTGCTGTCGGCGAGCCCGCACTCCAGCATCGTCAAGTCGCTGTCCATGCTCGGGCTGGGACGGTCGGCGATCCGGCACGTCGGCGTCCTGCCGGGGCGGGAGGCGGTGGACGTGGCCCTGCTCGCCGAGGAACTCGACCGGCTGGACGGCGCACCGGCGATCGTGGTCGCCAATGCCGGCACGGTGAACACCGTCGACTTCGACGACCTGCGCGCCATCGCCGCCCTGCGCGAGCATCATCCCTTCTGGCTGCACGTGGACGCCGCCTTCGGCGCCTTCGCCGCGCTCTCCCCCGAGCACGCCCACCTCGTCGCGGGCCTCGGCGAGGCCGACTCGGTCTGTGCGGACCTGCACAAGTGGCTGAACGTGCCCTACGACAGCGCGATCCAGTTCACCCGCCGCCGCGACCTGCAGGCCCGCGTCTTTTTGAACTCGGCCGCCTATCTCACCCCGCTGAGCGAGGAGCCCGACTTCGCGCACCTGACCCCGCAGAACTCACGGCGCCTGCGTGCGCTACCGGCCTGGTTCACGCTGGCCGCCTACGGGCGCGAGGGGCACGCGGAGATCGTCCGCCGCGACATCGCCCTCGCCGCCGGGCTCGGCGCGCGGATCGCCTCGATGGCCGCCTACCGGCTGCTCGCCCCGGTACGGCTCAACGTGGTCTGCTTCACCCTCGCCTCCTCCCCCTCCCCCGAACGGATCGGGGAGGTGGTCGACTCGATCATCGAGTCCGGCGAGGCCTTCCTCACCCCGACGGTCTACGCCGGGGTGCCCGCGCTGCGTGCCGCGTTCAGCAACTGGCGCACCACCGAGGCCGACCTCGGCAGAATCGCGAAGATCCTGGAATCGGCCGCGCCCCGGTCGTGACGACGCTCCCGAAGGTCAGGCCACCTGTGCCGCCGGCGGTTCCAGCGTGATGACGGCGGACACCTCGGCGCGCAGGCGGCGGCTGAGTGACTCACGCTGGGAGACGACGGTGACGTGCACACCGCACTCGGCGAGCCAGCAGGCCAGGTCGGCGAAGTAGCCGTCGCCCGAGCCGATCACGACCCGGTCGAACCGCTGGTCCATCCGGTCGCCCCGGGCGGCCTCGGCCAGGGCCTGGTCCGCGCCGTCGGGGCCGGAACGGGCCAGCAACTGCACACCGTGGAAGGCGATCCCGACCGCGACGAGCGCGCCGTGGTTGACCGCGACGACGAACTGGTCCATCGGGCCGATCGGGACGATCCGCCGGTAGAGGACCATGACCTCGGCGACCTCGGAGGTGGTGGGGCGACTGGCCCCTGTCAGGTTCTCGATGTCCAGCAGGTGCATGGCCCGCCCTGAGCGAAGGCGCCGTCTGCCGCGTGACGTGGAGGCCTGGAACCGGTCGATGCGCGTGGTGGGGGTGATCACGGGTCATCGGTTCCTTCCATGACGATGATTTTTAGTGTCCAATGAAGTTCAGTAAAACACGTGTTGATGGAATCGACCAATAATTTTGGGGACGCTGTATGGAGGTGACAAACTCAGGTACGTTCCAATCGACACGGACACCGAGCCCGAAGAACCGGTGAACGGGACGACCGGGCAGACCGAGACCGATATGAAGGAGCCGATGAACCGGGACGTCCGGCCGGCCGGAGGACCGGACGGACTGGGACGTCCAGGTGACCACGGCGGATAATGGGGAGCCGGTGGACAAGGACGTCCGGGCGACCGCGACCGACACGGAGGACCAGGTGGACAGGGACGTCCAGGTGACCGCGGCGGACATCGCCCGGCTGGGTGATGTGGGCCGGGCCGCGGTGAGCAACTGGCGCCGTCGGCACGACGACTTCCCCCAGCCCGTCGGCGGCACCGCGACCAGCCCCGCCTTCTCCCTCGGCGAGATCAAGGAGTGGCTGCTCGGCCACAGCGAGGGCAGGTCGCTCCCGGCGCGCGAGTGGCTCTGGCAGGACCTGCGCGCGGGCGTGCCGGAGGAGGATCTCGCCGACCTGATCGCCGACCTCGGCGCCTTCCTGGTCTACCTGGACCGGGAGGGCGACGACTGGACGGCCCTCTCCGCCGCCGACGACGCGGCCGTGGCCGCCGTGCTTCCCGACCGCGTCCGAGAAGCGTGCGCCGGGCCGATGCGGAGCCCGTTGCCGCCGGAATGCCTCATCCGGGACCGGCTGCCGCTGCTGCGCCGGGTGGCCGCCCTCGCCGTCGAGAACGGCACGAAGGGGACCTTCGCCTTCCTGCGCGAGCGCTACTTCGAACTGCACACCAAGCGGATGTACGCCACCCCCGAGCCGGTCGCCCGGCTCATGGCGGAGCTCTGCGGCCCCTCCCCCGAGGTCATCCTCGACCCGGCCTGCGGCTCGGGAGCGCTGCTGAAGGCACTGCGCGACCGCGGTGTACACCTGCTCCTCGGCCAGGACGCCGACGCGGCGACCGCCCGGCTGACCGCCGCGCATCTCGCGTTGCACGCCGCCACCGTACGCGTCTCGCATGGAGACTCACTCCGCCAGGACGCGTTCCCCGGCACGCTGGTGGACGCGGTCGTGTGCAACCCGCCGTTCAACGACCGCGCCTGGGGATACGAGGAGCTGACCGCCGACCCCCGCTGGGAGTACGGTCTACCGCCCCGGATGGAGTCGGAACTCGCCTGGATCCAGCACGCCCTCTGCCATCTGAAACCCGGCGGCACCGCCGTCATGCTCATGCCGCCCGCCGTCGCCGGCCGCAGATCCGGCCGCCGCATCCGCGCCCAGCTGATCCGCCGGGGAGCACTCAGCGCGGTGATCACGCTCCCGCTCGGCAGCATCCCCAACATGGCGGTCGCCCTGGCCCTGTGGGTGCTGCGCAGACCGGCGGACTCCCGTACGCCCGGCCATGTCCTGATGGTCGACACCTCCGACCGGCCGGAGGACTTCGCGCGGGTCGCCGCCGATGCCTGGGAACGCTTCGAGGCCGGTGCGGACATCGATGAACCGGGCGTGAGCCGGGCCGTCCCCGCCGTCGAACTGCTCGACGACGACGTCGACCTCACCCCCGCCCGATATCTCGCGCCGCCGCCTGCGGACCTGTCGCCCGCGCGCGTCACCGGGCAGCGGAACCGAGTGGCCGACCTCCTCCGCCTCGCCGCGGAGCTGGTGCCGACCGTCGAGTCGTCTCGGGGACCGAAGGACCTCCCGATGGTCCCGCTCGCCGAACTCCTGCGGCGCGGCATGCTGACGATCCACCACCAGAGCCCGGCCAGACCCGGCGAGCCGTCCGAGGTCGCGGGCGGGCTGACCGTCCTCACCGCCGAGGACGTCGTCGACGGCACCCCGCCGACCGCGACCACGCCGGACATCGCCGTACAGCACGAGATCATCGTGCGGCCCGGTGACGTGCTGGTACCCAACATCGCGCGGCGCCCGGTGGCGCGGGTCGCCGGGGAGGGCGGCCCCGTCCTCGGCCTCCGCCTCTCCCTGCTCCGCCCCGACCCGGCCCTGCTCGATCCCCATTTCGTGGCGGGCTTCCTGAGCGGCTCGGTCAACCTGCGCAACTACGCCACCGTGGGCAGCCGCGCCCAGGTGGACGTACGTCGCGCGGAACTCCCGCTGCTGCCGATCGAGGAGCAGCGCGGGTACGGCGAGGCGTTCCGGAAGCTGGCGGAATTCGAGGCTTCGCTGCGCCGGGCCGCCGCCCTCGGCGAGGATCTGCTCCAGCTGATATCCGACGGCCTGACCCACGGCGCCGTCCGGCCGTCCACCGACGAGAACTCCGAGAACGACATGAAGGAAAAATCTTGAGCGGTAACCACCAGAAGTACGCGGACTTCATCTGGTCGGTCGCCGACCTGTTGCGCGGCGACAAGGCGGCGGGCCTCACCTAGGGAGAGCTCGCCGAGCTGATCCACTTCAGCGAGTGCCTGATCAGCGGGGTATGGACCCGAGCAAGGCACGGTGGCGCAAATCAAGCCTCAGCGGCAACAACGGCGGCAATTGTGTTGAGGTCGCGGAGCTCGAAAACCTCACCGAAGGCCCCACCCACAAACCCGGACACCCCCACCTGATCGCCATCCGCGACTCCAAAGACCCCCACGGCCCCAACCTCTTCTTCACCCCCACCGAGTGGACCACCTTCATCAACACCATCAAGGCCGACGACTTCAACCTCCCCTAACCCTCCGACACTCCCGGCCGCCCAGGCACCCACCTCGGCGGCCGGTCGCCGTTCGCCCCTGGCCGGCCCCGCCGGCGAACACGCGTCCCGGCCCAGGCAAGGCCGCAGGGGACAGCGCTCCGCGAAAGGCCACGGGATGGCACGGCCGATCGTGCCGACGAGGTCGGTCCTGCCGGTGGGGAAGATCCCGGTGGCGGCCCTTGTCGATCTACCCGAGAGTGGGCGTCAAGCAACGGGTGGCAAAGACTGGAAGCACGTACTATTATCCTCCTTCATAATGAAGGACGTAACAATCTACGAGAGCGACCCTGACGGCTTCCTCTACGACCCTCGGGTCAGGGCCGCGATGACCCAGTTCACCGATGACGACGGAGACCTGCTCACCTTCGAGGCAGGCGCCGCCGTCCGCACCGCCAACCATGCCGTCGAGCGCATGCGCGCCCACGGCTCCCAGGGACGGGGGGTCAGCGCGGGCGCGCTCGACCTGCTGATCCGCCTCAACAGCAGCGAGCAGGGCATCAGCATCGGCGAGTTGGCCCGGGCCGCCGGGGTCAGCTCCCGCAATGTCACCGGCTTGGTCGACACGCTGGAGCACGACGGGCTGGCCCGCCGGGTCGCCGACCCGAAGGATCGACGTTCGGTTCTGGCCGAGATCACACCTGCCGGGCGGGCGTGGATGGAGGCGTTCCGCAGGCCGTCGCAGCTTGCCATGCGGGCGATGTTCCACGGGTTCGCTCCCGAAGAACTGGTCGTTCTGCGCGACCTGTGCCTGCGGCTGGCCGCCAACCAGCATCGCCTCGCCGATCACCTGCGCCAGATCGGACAGCAACCATGACCACGACAGCTCAGGAACAGACCCGTCGCACCGTGCGCGGCTATCACGAGGCCCGCTTCCGCGGCGAGGTGTCCGCGGCGGCGGCATCGCGGGTGGCTGGTGTCGGTGTGCCGAGGACCGTACAGAGCTGAACGCGAGTACAGGTTCGCAGCCGTCACAGGACGGATACGGCTGTTCTGGTCTGCGCCGGGCGTGGTGCCCAGGGCAGCCGAAGAAGATGTCAGCCATGGGTCGCCTTCCTTGCCTGCCGGCTAGGGAGCTACCCCATCCCAAGAGGAGTTCCCGACGTCATGGCCTCCATCCGCCACGAGATCGTCATCGACGCGTCCCCTGAGCACATCTGGGATGTGCTGCGCGATGTCGGAGCCGTGCACGAGCGCCTGCTGCCGGGCCGTGTCATGGACACCCGGCTGGAGGGCGACCAGCGGTTCCTGACCTTTCCCGATGGACACGTCATCCGCGAGCTGATTGTCGCGATCGATGATGATTCCCGCTGCCTGGCCTATTCCGTTGTTGAAGGCGCCAGGCCCCCGCTCGAACACCACCACGCCTCGTTTGAAGTTCGCCCGGAGGGTGCCGGAGCGGGCCGGCTGATCTGGACTACCAACGTGCTGCCACACGGGCAGGCCGCCGAGATCCGCATTCGCATCGAACGCGGCGCAGTGGAGATGAAGCAGGCGATCGAGGCCGCAGCACCCTGAGCCGCAGACCCAGGTGACCCCTGGGAGGGGAAGGTTCGCCAGGGCCTTCCCTCCGATGTGCGGGCACCTTGACTACCGGATGCTGGAGATACCGACGAGCACGGGGTGGAGACCGAGTTCACCGAGGCCGTGCTGGCCGCCACTGCTTGGTCGCCACCGAGTCGCAGGAGTTCTGCTGTACGAGAGCGCCGGAGGAGGTCGAGTTGTCCTTGGTGTTGAGGCACTTGCCGCCGTTGGCGTTGACCACCCGGTGGATTCCCCCCAGCGAGTGCGCACCGCTCACCTGAGCGAACACGTCCGCGTCAGCGGATGGCAACACCACAGAAAAGCGCTTTCCCGGTGTCAACGAACCGTGAAACTTTCACCCTGAGCCCGGCATAAGCCGACTTTCTGCTCCTGACCCCGCGTCGGGTCCGGACCAGGCCGGAGTGGTCCCGTGCGTGCTCCGACCCGGTAGTCGTACGATCTTCATCACAGGCGGCCCCGTATCCGACCCGAGACGGAAGGCGACGACATGGCCAGGACCTTTCAGCATCGCATCTACACGATCCAGGAGGGCCTGCTGGAGGAATGGGTGGAGAAGTGGCACTCGCTGGTCGTGCCGCTCCGCCGCGAATTCGGGTTCGAGGTCCACGGCGCCTGGCTGGATCACGAGCGGAACCAGTTCATCTGGGTGCTCTCGTACGACGGGCCGGAGAGCTTCCGGGAGCGGAACCAGGAGTACTGGGACTCTCCCCGCCGCGTTGCGATGGACGTGGACCCGGCGCTCTACCTGGTGGGCCGGATCATCCGCGACGTGACCCCCGTCGACTGACGGACAATTTCATTGCCCACTATGTGGGACGTATCTGCTGCTCCGGAATAAGTGAGCGATCTGCCACATCTCCCTGCTATCTGCTACAGAGCAGACCGAGGAAGCCATGCAGTGTCCTGCCGACCTCATGGATCTCACTTGGATCGAGGCGGCCGGCAAAGTCTCCGAGCCGGAAGACATCCGTGGATCTCATCTGGTCGATGAGTACGCGAGTCATCTTGCCATTCAGTTCGATCTCGGGGCGGAAGACCGCAGGACCCGCACTCGTCGAAGTTGGCGCGACGACCAAGGTGGAGAGCCTGGTGAAGGCATCCGATTGCAGCACCACCGCGAAACGTTCGCCGCGTTGTTCATGGCCGACCGTGTCACGAGGAGCACGTATCCGGTAGACGTCACCACGCATCCGAATCACCGAACTCGCGCTGGATCGCTCGGATCTCGGCCAGATCATCCGGATCGTTGGCCAGTCTCTCCGCATCGGCACGGGCCTGTTCCAGCCAGCGCAGTCGTCCCGCGATACGGATCGCCTCGCGGATCACATCGGTGGTGGACCTGCCCTCGGAAGTCAGCTCGGAGAGGATCTTCTCCGTGTCTGAGTCGATCTCGACAGTCAGCATGCCCATATCTTCACTGTACGACCAGGTAGCTCGCAGGACTTCGATCGAATTTCGTAAACACCCAGATACTCTGGGTAGCCGCTCGCGGTACGCGGCTTGGCAGGTCTGGCCGTCCCGGATCTCGTGGGTGCGCTTCTACCGTGCTGTCGTATGGACACCCCAGATCTCCTCATCCGCAACGCCTCCCTCCGTGGCCGTCCCGGCAGGTGGTCGCTGGCGGCGACAGGCGGGCTGCTCAGCCTCGTCGCCGAGGACGACCCCGATCTCGGCCCGGCGACCGAGGTGACCATCGATGCCGACGGCGCCCTGGTCACCGAGCCCTTCGTGGACGCCCACCTGCACCTGTGCAAGGCGCACACCCTCGACGCGGCCGGTCCCGCCGCGCTGTCGGAGTACACCGACGGCACCATGGGGGCCGCGATGGGCGCCATCGAGACGGCCGCCGCCGTCAAGGCCGGTCAGACGCGGGAGGCCGTCCTGGAGCGGGCCCGGCCGGTGCTGGTGGAGTCCGTGCGGCACGGCGTCCGGGCCGTGCAGGCGTTCGCCGACATCGATCCGGCAGCGGGGCTGACCGGGGTGGAGGCGCTGCTGGCGCTGCGCGAGGAGTTCCGCGGCGTGGTCGACGTGCGGGTGGTGGCGTTCCCGCAGGACGGCCTGCTCCGCGAGCCCGGCACCGAGGAGCTGGTCACCGAGGCCGTACGGCTCGGCGCCGACGTGGTGGGCGGCATCCCGTGGATCGAGTGGACCGACGCCGACGCCGCCGAGCACGTACGACGCATGGTCGATCTCGCGCGGCGGCACGGGCTGCGCGTCGCCATGCTGGTCGACGACGCCGGAGACCCGGGGCTGCGGACGACCGAGATGCTCGCGCGGGAGTTGCTGGAGCGGAACATGATCGGGCGTGGCAGCGCCCAGCACGCGCGGGCGATGGCGCTCTATCCCGAGCCGTACCTGCGGCGCCTGGCCGGACTGTGCCGTGCGGCGGGGCTCGGTTTCGTCAGCGACCCGCACACCGGACCGCTCCATCTACCGGTCTTCGAGCTGGCCGACGCCGGGGTTCCGGTCGCGCTGGGGCAGGACGACATCGAGGACGCCTACTATCCGTTCGGGCGGCACAACCTGCTGGAGGTGGCGTTCCTGGCCGCGCACCTGCTCGACGCCCGCACCGACGCCGCCCTGGAACGGCTGTACGACATGGTGACCGTCGACGCCGCGCGGGTCGTCGGCCTGCCCGCCCACCGTCTGGAACCCGGGGCTCGCGCCGACCTCGTCGTCCTTGAGGGGCGGACCCTTCGCGAGGCTCTGACCCGGCACTCGCCGCCCCGCCACGTCGTCGTCGCGGGCCGGGTCGTGGCCTCGTCCACCCGGCACACCGCTTTCGGAGCCGGTGTCCCGCACTGAAGGGGACGGCAGCGTCACAGGTGGCTATTGACTCATTCTCGCAGGCAGGTATCTTTTTCTATAGGAAAGTTTCCTAAAAGAAACCCTGCGGGACACTTCCGCCGCACCGAGAAACACGGAGGAAGCACACGTGAAACCAAGGAAGTGGGCCACGGCCCTTTCCAGCACCGCACTGCTCACCACCGCCATTCTGATGAGCACGGCCTCCACCGCCCACGCGATCCCGGACAACTGCACCACCCAGGTAGCGGGATCGACGGTTTCCAGCTACTGCGCGAGCGGCACCGGAGAGCATCAGGTCGCCGTGACCGTCCTCCACGTCAACCCGGCCGTCGGATACGTCTACAACGTGGGCCCGTGGCAGCCCGCGGGGGTCACCTCCACCGCCACCCTCCCTCCGGGCACGATCGTGTCCCTGCGGGTGAACAAGCGCTGAGAACCGCTCGGGCGGGGATCCTCCGGCCGGAGGGTCCCCGCCTGCCGGCGATATCCGTGCTATGGCGGCCCTGGACGACGTCCTCCCCGGTGAGCGTCCGGCCGCCGGCCGCCGGACCTCGATCGCTCAGCCGAGGGGGTTGTCCTTCTCTCGCAGCCTCTCCATGGCGGGCCCGTACATGCGGGCCTTGATGGTGCCGAGGGTGGGGCCGCTCTTGGCCGTCTGGGCGCGAGCGATCTCCATGGCGGTCTGCCGCACGGCGTCCTCGTCCACCGCGCGGTCGACGATGGCGGCGGCCAGGGCGTCATGGCCGCCGTAGCGACGTGCGGTGGTCATCGCCTCGTGCGCGGTCTGCGGGGCCAGCCGAGCCTGGATCAGCGCGGACATACCCGGGGTGAACGGGATGTTGATGTCGGCTTCCGGCAGGCACCAGTAGCCCCGGTCGGCGCGCATCACGCGGAAGTCGTGGGCCAGAGAGAACATGGCGCCGGCCGCGAAGGTGTGCCCCTGCAGGGCGGCCACGGTGACCATCGGCAGGGCCAGCATCCGCACCAGGAGCTCGTGGACGCTGACCACGTAGTCCTGGTGCCGGTCGGCATGGGCGAACAGCCAGTCCAGGTCCAGGCCGTTGGAGAAGAACTTGCCGGTCGCGACGGTCACCAGGGCACGGGGCCCCTCCGCCTTCTCCACCTCGTCCAGCGCGGCGTTGACGGAGGCGATCCAGTCGGGGTGGAAACGGTTCTCGGTGTCTCCGATGTCGAGGATGAAGACGTCGTCCTGACGGTCGAGCGTGGGCATGACTGATTCCTTTCGCGGCTGTCGCTCATGCGCACCCGACCCGGCCCGACGGGGGCCGGCAGCCGCACCCGCGACGAGCGAGCCGTCGAACATGAACACCTTCCTGACGTCGAAGACCGGCAGGAGCTTGCGTCAGCAACGACGCTACTAGCGAGTAACTACGGCGAATCGCATAGTACATGGAAGCGACTCACTTGTCCGCAGGATCAGCCCCGAGGGGGAGTCATAACCCGGCGTGACGGTAAGCCCCCTTCCGGTTCCTGTCCGCCACCGGCGGGTCATCGGACCGCCCCGAGGTTTTGAAGTCCTGTGACCGACCGCCTCGGGTCCCTCTGCTTACCGTGGGAACAGGTTCCCCGCCGTGCCGACCGCTCGGGCATCGTCACCGCCGGACACCATGCCCGACCACGCTTTCTCCCAGAGCCAGAGCTGGAGATCTCCACCCGCGAGGAGATGCGATGATCAAGGTCAGGAACGCTCTCGCAGCCGGGACGATGACGGCCTCCGCCCTCCTCGCCCCCATGACGACGCCGGCTCCGTCCGCCGTCGCGGACACCGTGACCTCGAACGCCTCGACCACTCTCACCTCCGCCCAGAAGCCCTGCCACAAGCACAGGCACCCCGAGAGGTGCCGCGCCCGGCACGGTCACGGCGGCGACCACGGCAACATCGGCGGTGACGGCATCGGCAGCGGCCGCGGCAAGGTCGGTATCGGTGGCGGCATCAGCGACAACAGGACTCCCGGTAACAGAGGCGGGGCGGGGATCGACAACTGACAGGAGCGTGGGCGGCTCCGTTCCTCGGTGTGGGCCACGAACATGCGGCGTCCCGGACCGGTACTTCCGTTGAGGAACGTCACGGCACCCACGACATGAAGCCGTGGGCCGGCCAACCGGTCCGCGAGATCACGGGCCGGCCCTCGACATGTCGCAGAACTACCGCCCGGCCTCGTGCGCGTCGACCAGCCGCTTGGGGGCCGTCAGGCACCACGCCTCGGTGACCAGCTCGAACAGCTCATCCGGATCGATCTTCGCGAGGTGCACCACGATCCAGCCGAACCGGCCCGCGGTGAACTGGACCTCGAACACCTCCGGCCGCTCCGCCACCAGTGCGATCTGCTCATCGATCGTCGCCTTGAGACCCACGGTCTCCGTGTCTCCCCAGATGTAGCCGAAACCCTTGCCCCGGACCTTCAGCGAGGTCCAGCTGCCGGAGTCGCTCTGCTGAACCTCGGGAAGCCTGTCGAGCATCTCCAGGAATTCACCAACACTCACACCCATGGGCCACGTCTATCAGAGTGCTCCGACAATCCCCGCGAACCGCCCCGCCGTCGAAGGCCACCGCGGGCACGGCCCGGCCGGGACGACCGCGGCGGATGGACGCCCCCTCCTGCCGGAACCTCTCACGCCACCCGCCACCCGCCACCCGCCACCTGCCCTGATCAGGTATCGCACATCCCGCGCAGCACGATGGCGAGGCCGCCGTAGAACTCCTCGTCGGCGCCGACGAGACGCGCGTGACCCGCCGTCTCGGCCATATACGGGAAGTCGGCAGGGGCGAGCCCGGCGATGACGGTCGTGCCCGCGCCCGACAGCGGGCCCAGATGCTCCAGCTGGACCGCGCCGATCACGTAGCTCAGCAGGCCGCGCAGCGCGATGACCCGGTCCGCACCCGCCAGGCCGGCCTCGGTGAGGATGCCGAGCACCGCCTCCGACCAGCGCAGCACCCCCGCGGAACGGTGCCGATGGGTCATCGTCAGCGGCACGACGTGCGGGTGCGCGCCCACCTGGTCGCGCAACCTGCCGACCAGTGTGGTGACCCGTTCGCGCCATGACGTCCCCGGCGGCGGTGAGACGTCGACGCCGCCGAGCACCAGCTCGACCACGAGCCCTTCCACTTCCTGGCGGTCGCCGACATAGCGGTAGAGCGCCATCGCGCTCATGCCGAGCTCCGTGGCGACCGCGCGCATCGACAGGGCCGCGAGGCCGTCGCGGTCGATGACGGCGAGGGCGGCGGCGGCGATCTGGTCCTGGGTGAGCGAACGCGGGCGTGGCATGGCGGTTGAAAGTGTACGGCATACGCCTACAATCGTAGGTATATACCGTACGCTTACGAGAGGGTTCCGATGCGTCTCCAGCCCGGCTCCACCGTCTCCGCCCGCGAACTGTCCTCCGTCACCGGCCCCGCGGCCCCCGTCCCGGACCGGGACCATCTCGTTCACCTGCAGTTCCGGCGCTTCGCCGGCTGCCCGATCTGCAACCTGCACCTGCGCTCCTTCGTCACCCGGCACGCCGAGATCGAGGCCGCCGGAATCCGCGAGGTGGTGGTGTTCCACTCCCCCGCCGAGGAACTGGCCGAGCACGCCACGGGCCTGCCGTTCGCCGTCGTCGCCGACCCGGACAAGAAGCTGTACGCGGAGTTCGGCGTGGAACAGGCGCCCCGCGCGCTGCTCGACCCCCGGGTCTGGGCGACGATCGTCCTGGCCGTCGTACGCGGTATCCGGACGGCCGCCCGCGGGCAGGAGCGCCTACCGTCCATCCGGCCGCACGGCGGGCGGCTCGGACTCCCCGCCGACTTCCTGATCGCCCCCGACGGCCGGGTGGTCGCGGGTAAGTACGGCGAGCACGCCCACGACCAGTGGCCACTCGACGAGGTACTGACCCTGGCGGCCCGCGCACACCGGGCGGAGACCCGCTGAATCAGCCAGCCTCGCCGGAAAGGGGCTCGCCGGTCTCCAGCAGCGTCTTGAGGCCGGACAGGATGTGCGGCCAGCCCTCGCCGACGCCCTCCAGCAGGGTGCTGCCGGGATCGAATCCGTCGTGGACGACGGTCAGCTTGACCATCCGGCCGAGCGGTTCGATGTCGAAGGTCACCTTCGACCTGCGCCCCTTGGCCCACTGGGCGGCGACCTCCGCACCCAACTCCCAGACCTCGGCGTACTCCGGGGTGAAGGTGTGCCAGGAGTAGGCCAGCCGGCGGTAGGGGTCGGATTCGAGAACGACCTGCTCGGGGTCGGCGATCTTCACCCCGCGCTCCTCCCAGGTCATCGTCGATCCCACCTTCCAGTCCGACTCGAAGCCGACCCCCCAGTAACGACGGGTGAAGGCGGGGTCGGTCAGCGCCTGCCAGAGCCGTTCCGGCGTGGTGCCGATGTAGGTCGTGTAGACGAACTCGGGGTTGCCCATCGGTTCCTGCTCCAATGCTCTCTTCAGGTCGGCGAGCGCGCGCACCCGGCCACGGTCGTACCGGTCGATCCAGCGCTCGGCGATGGCGTTGATCGGCGCGGCGTTGAGGTAGTGCAACTTCTCCCGGCCGCTCCGCACCGTGGTCACCAGGTCGGCCGCCTCCAGCACCGCCAGATGCTTGCTGACCGACTGCCGGGCCATGTCCAGCCCGGCACACAGCTCACGCAGGCTCTGCCCGTTGCGGGCGTTCAAACTGTCGAGCAGCCGGCGGCGGCTGGCATCAGCCAGCGCCTTGAAAACCTCGTCCATCTCATGCCACCCCAAACATGCAGCCATCTGGCTGCCAAAGAAATATAGGCAGCCGATTGGCTGCATGTCAACGATCCCCCCGAAGACCCTCTGGCGTCAGGGACAAGCGCCACGAGATGATCATCCTGTGGCGGATGTGATTTTCTTCGATCTGGACGGCACCCTGGTCGATCATCGAAGCGCGGCCTGGGAAGCGATCGGCCAGATCGTCCAGGTCGCGCCGAACGCGACGGCTCCACCGGAGGAGCTGGTGACCTTGTGGTGGACGCTGGAGGGGCGCCACATGCGGGAATACCTGGCCGGTCAGTGCTCCTTCGCTGAGCACCACCGACGCAGGCTCCGTTCCTTCCTGCCAATGCTCGGCGAGCCGGTTCCGGAAAGTCCCGGCCTTCTGGACGCCTGGATCGCCGACCGCTACCTCACCGTGTTCGAGGAGTCCTGGCGGAGCTATCCCGATGTCCAGCCATGCCTGGAGACCCTGAAACGGCTTCCCCGAGGACCGCGTCTGAGGGAAGTGAGCGGACCACGCCATTTCTTACAGCCTGAGGGGAACTTGTGCGCCGCGCGGCCGGTGATCTTCCACCCCTTCACTCGATCCGAGGAGGAGCTGTACAGCGCTGACCTGCTCTGAGAGGGCTTAGCGCACGATCCGGTGCCAATGTTCCTCAGACCCCGACCCGTCGGCCAGGCCTCATCCCGGTGCCCATTGCCGGAAAGTAGAGGAGTAAGCCAAGATCGACGGGTTGATCCGCTGTGGGGCCGCAGCCCCCGTCGAAGGGTAGACAAGTGATCAAGCCTGTTACGAAGGTCATCGCCGTGGCGGCCCTAGCCGTCGGCGTTCTCGCGGCCAACCCGGCCTACACGGCGTACGCGGCCTCCGCCCCCTACACTCCCGAGGGCGTCTGCGGGGCGGGGTTCACCCGGGTGAAGGACGGCACCCGCCCCCTCAAGTCCGGACGTGACACCTTCGGCTACGTCTACCTCATGTACAACCGCAGCACCGGTTACAACTGCGTGGTCAGTATCAAGACCGCCTTCTACCGGACCGCCACCTACACCACCGCCACCCTGACGGTGGAGGGCAGCAAGCCGAAGACCGACGCGGGCAAGTTCAAGTACTACGCCGGGCCGGTCAAGCTGAAGGCCCGTGGCAAGTGCGTCTCGTACTGGGGCAGCACCCGAGACACCCGGCTGGACTACGCCGAGGCGACCGGCGGCCGCAAGACCTTCGGCAACTGCGGATAGCGAGACCTCAAGCGGCCGGGGCCACACCCGGTCCCTCGCCCCCAGCCTGACGGCTCCAAGTGGCGTAGTAGGTGCTGGAGGTCACCGTTCACCCGGCGCCGACAGTGCCCGCGCAGCGAGTCGGTGGTGCCGAGATCGGCATGAATCGGCATGAATCGGCATGGCCCCGCCCGTGTGCGGGCGGGGCCACCCCCGGGCTCTACCGGGACGGCGTCCCGTATGGCACCGTGCTCGGCAGCGGGGCGTACCCACTGGGCCGGGTGGTGAAGGTTCCCCTGCCCTGGGTGCGGCTGCGCAGCCGGGTCGCGTAGCCGAACAGCTCGGCCAGCGGCACGGTCGCGGTGATCACCACTGTGCCTGCCCGCGCGGTCGAGCCGGAGACCCGGCCGCGCCGTGCCGACAGATCGCCCAGCACCCCGCCGATGGCGTCGTCCGGCACGGTGACCGTGACCTCGGCCAGCGGTTCCAGCAACACCATCACGCCGGTCCGCAGCGCCTCCCGCAGCGCGAGCCGGCCTGCCGTCCGGAACGCCATCTCCGAGGAGTCCTTGGCATGGGTGGCTCCGTCGGTCAGCGTGACCCGCAGGCCGGTCACCGGATGCCCGCCGAGTGGCCCCTCGACCAGGGCATCCCGGCAACCGGCCTCCACCGCCCGGACGTACTCCCGCGGTACCCGTCCACCGACGACGGTCGAGTGGAACACGAAGTCCACCGCGCCGCCGGTGGCGTCCAGCGGCTCCACGTCAAGGACGACGTGGGCGAACTGACCGGCGCCTCCCTCCTGCTTGACGTGCCGGTACAGCAGCCCGGACACCCCGCGGACGACCGTCTCCCGGTAGGCCACCTGTGGCCGGCCGGCGCTGACATCGAGCCCGTGGGTACGGCGGATCTTCTCCACCGCGACCTCCAGATGCAGTTCCCCCATCCCCGACAGCACCGTCTGGCCGGTCTCGGGGTCGGTCCTGACCACCAGCGAGGGATCCTCCTCGGCCAGCCGGGCCAGCGCCGACGCGAAGCGGTCGGTATCGGTGCTCCTCCGGGCCTCGACCGCCATGGAGACCACCGGATCGGCCACACTCGGTGGTTCGAAGAGCAACGGCTCCGCGGGGGCGCACAGGGTGGCACCGGTGCGGACCGCCTTCAACCCGACCACCGCGACGATGTCCCCGGCCACCGCCAGGTCCACCTCCGTGTGCCGGTCGGCCTGTACCCGCAGGATGCGGCCGACCCGCTCGGTGCGCCGCGCGCCGGCGTCCAGCACCGCGTCTCCCCTTCTGATCGCCCCCGAGTACACCCGCAGGTAGGTCAGCCGCCCGGTGGCGGTCGAACTCACCTTGAAAGCCAGCGCGGCGAACGGCGCCGCCGGGTCGGCGGCCCGCTCCCGCACCGCGCCGTCCCAGGTGCCGCGTACCGCCGGCACGTTCGTCGGCGAGGGCAGGTAGGCCGTGACGGCGTCCAGCAGCGGTTCGATCCCGCGGTTGCGGTAGGCCGATCCGCACAGCACCGGCACGCCCTCACCCGCACGGGTCAGGTCGCGCAGCGCGACGGCGAGGGTCTGCGCGGAGATCGCCGACTCCGCGCAGAACTCCTCCAGCGCGATCGGGTGCAGTTCGGCCACCGCCTCCTCCAGCAGCCGGCGGCGGCGGTACGCCTCCTCCTGCAGGGTGTCCGGCACCGTGCCCTCCTTGGGCCTGTCGCGATCGCCGGTCCAGACCAGCGATCGCATGCGCAGCAGATCCACCACTCCGGTGAACCCGTCCTCGCGTCCGATCGGCAGCTGGACCACCAGCGGGACCACTCGCAACCGCTCGCGGATCGACTCGGCCGCCGTGTCGAGGTCGGCACCGGCGCGATCCAGCTTGTTGACGAAGGCGATCCGCGGCACTCCGTACCGGTCGGCCTGCCGCCACACCGACTCGCTCTGCGGTTCGACTCCGGCGACACCGTCGAACACCGCGATCGCGCCGTCGAGCACCCGCAGCGAGCGCTCCACCTCGTCGGAGAAGTCGACGTGACCCGGTGTGTCGATCAGATTGATCCGGTGGCCGTCCCAGGCGCAGCTCACCGCCGCGGCGAAGATGGTGATCCCGCGATCGCGTTCCTGGGAGTCGAAGTCGGTGACGGTCGTCCCGTCGTGTACCTCGCCACGCTTGTAGGTGGCGCCGGTGATGTACAGGATCCGTTCGGTGATGGTGGTCTTGCCCGCATCGACATGGGCGAGGATGCCCAGATTACGGACGCCGGTCAGCTGGTCGGTGAGGTGATGGTTCAGGTTGGTACGCACGGCCTATGGCCCTTCGGGACGCTCCACAGAGGACAGCGCGCTTTCCGGACGAAAAGACCCCCGATGCGGCGTGACCGCATCGGCGTCGGACAGACAGGGGTCAGGCGTTCGTCACGGACGTCCGATGCCGGCCGCGCGGCCGGCACCGGGCACCAACGAAGACACCAGGATCACCTCATACCGTGACCGGGGAATGACGACAGCGGTGCTGTGACGCACGGCCGGCTCCCCTCACTCGTCAAGGCACACACCGCGATGTCGCGGCAGCGTGTGATTCGTGGCGAGCATACTGAAATCGGCACGGGCGGGAAATCAGTTTTCTCCCAGGCCGGGCCTTCCAGACACCCTCAGAGGTCGGCCGCGATCCCCGGTATATCGGCGTGCCCGCTGAGCTCGTCCTGGTCATACTGCTCCAATGCGACACCTGGCCTACCCCAAGATCCCTACGACCGAGCGGTCCGGCGGAGCGGTTGCCGGCGGCCCCTGGGTGGCGACCGAGAAGGTGCACGGAGCTCAAATGGTGATCGCCCACGACGGCTGGAACACGCTCGTGGGCAAGCGCAAGGCATGGCTGCGCGACGACGAGCCGTTCTTCGGCTGGCAACTTCTGCGCGGTCACCTCGAAAAGGCCGCGAAGGCCGCCCTGGCTCGGGGCGGCGCGGCCGTACGCGTCTACGGCGAGCTGTACGGAGGCCACTACCCCCACCCCGACGTCTCGCCGATGCCGGGCATCACTCCGGTTCAAACGGGGGTCTGGTACAGCCCGGAAATCCGCTTTGCCCTTTTCGACGTGCTGCGCCACCGGGATCCCGGAGATCCCGGCGTCTTCCTGCCGTACGCGGACGTCGCCTCGATCGCCGCCGACGCCGAGCTCGACGTTGTGCCGATTCTCGGCAGAGGGACCCGGTCGGAGCTCGATGCTCTGCCGGTCCGGTTCCCCAGCCGGGTGCCGCAGGCACTCGGCCTGCCCAGCGTGCCGGACAACCTGGCCGAGGGGATCGTGCTGCGACCCGATGCCCCCCTGCCTCCCGACCACAGGCCGACCGTCAAGCTGAAGATCGAGGAGTTCGACGAGCAACGTTTCGACCAGAGCCGCCCCTGGGACCCGCAGGTGATCCTTACTCCCGAGGAACTAGGCCAGGTCGCCCGGGCCATGGTCAACGGGCCGCGACTGGCCGGCGCGCGATCCAAGGTGGGACCGTCGGCCCTCGACGAGCTCCTGGATGAGGTGGTCCTCGACATCATGGTGGATCTGTCGGCGACCTTTCCCTCGGCCATGGCGGCGCTCGGCGACGAGGAGGAGGCCGAACTGCAGGCATCCATCCGCGGGGTCGCGATCAGTGATCACCATCAGGCGTGAGCACGGATCGTCGCCGCGCTCCCGGTGGAGGCGGCCTTCCATGCATCCGGATTAGTACTGGACAGTCCAGTCTCCTATCAGTACTGTACGGTCCAGTACCGAAATCGAGAACGGGGACTTCGATGCCGTTCATCGACCTCCCCGTGAAAGACCTGGCCATCTCCCGGCGCTTCTTCACCGAGCCCGGGTTCGCCTTCAACGACCGGTTCGCCGGCCACCTCCGGGAGGCCGCCCACATGAACTTCTCGACCGCGCAGTAAGGGAGACGCAGATCATGAGCAGCACCGAGGTCGACGCCTACGTCGAGACCAAACTTCAGCCGAAGTATCAGGAGATCGTCGCGGCCCTGCGGAAGCTGATGGCCGACTGCGCCCCGGACGCCGTCGAGTGCCTCACCCACGGCTCCCCCGCCTGGCGCGCGACGAGGAACCTCGCGGTCATCAGCCAGAGCAAGACCCACCTCACCTTCGCCTTCGAGCGGGGCGCGGAGTTCGAGGACGCCCACGGGCTGCTGGAGGGAGTCGGCAAGAAGACCCGGCACGTCAAGATCAAGACGCTGGACGGGATGAACGAAACGGCCCTGCGCGACTACATCGCCCAAGCCGTCCACCTCGACCGGAACTGACGACCGCGAGCCCTCCATCTACCCCTCGATGACCGGCGCTTCGGTGGCGGCGCCCGGTGGCGAAGTCGGGTACGGCCTACCGGCCGGTTTCCGCGGCGTTGGGGGCGACCTGGTTGGGGATGCGGGTGCCTGGAAGGTGCTGGTCGACCGGCGCCGACAAGCCCCCGGACAGCGCCGGGCTGGAGTGCGCGGCGGCCTGGCCGGACTCGGGAGGTGTTGCCCGTTCCAGGAAGCGAAGCAGTTCGACCGGGAAGGGCAACACCAGGGTGGAGTTCTTCTCGGCGGCGACTTCGACGACGGTCTGGAGTAGGCGTAGCTGCAGTGCGGCGGGGTGCAGGGCCATCGTCTCGGCGGCTTGGGCCAGCTTCTTCGAGGCCTGCAGCTCGCCCTCGGCGGTGATGATGCGGGAGCGCCGCTCACGTTCCGCTTCGGCCTGCCGCGACATGGACCGCTTCATCGACTCGGGGAGCACCACGTCCTTGATCTCGACGCGGTCGATGTGCACGCCCCAGCCCACAGCCGGGCTGTCGATCATCAGCTCCAGGCCCTGGTTGAGCCGCTCCCGATTGGACAGCAGGTCGTCCAGCTCGCTCTTGCCGATGATCGACCGCAGCGAGGCCAGCGCGACCTGGCGAATGGCCGATTCGTAGTCCTGGACACCGACCACCACGCGCACCGGGTCGACGACCCGGAAGTAGATGACGGCGTCCACGTGAACCGTCACGTTGTCCCGGGTGATGGCGTCCTGGGCGGGCACCGGCATGGTGATGACCTGCATGTTGACCTTCTGCAGACGGTCGGCGACCGGCATTATCAGGGCGAGTCCGGGAGCGCGGAGCTCGGGGCGGACCTGTCCGAACCGGAAGACGACGCCCCGCTCGAACTGTTTGACGATCCGCACACCGGCCTTCAGCCATATCGCACCCAGCACCATGATCGCGATCAGCACATAGATGACGGTAGTGATCATTTCATCCTCCTACGTCTCCCCTGGGTCCCGCCGTTCCAAAGACCTCTTGGATCGATGACCGATTCGCGGGTCCCGCTCGCGGCGGACGGTGACACTCGCCGCCGCACCCGGTGCCGCGCCGATCGGCGATCTCATCACCGGGCGGGATCATCTGGAGCGTCACCCCGAGTACCGGCGATATCGGGCGACTCCCCCGGATCAGGCCGGACGGCGCGCGGTGCGGGTGCCGTGCGTCGGCGGCAAAGGGCCCCCCGAAGCCCGGGTCCTCGACCGGTAACCGGCGCTGGATCTCGTGGGCCGCCTCGCGTTCACGATCACTGGGCACGACACACCTCCCAGAGGTGCCTGTCCGTCAGGCGCGGCCTCACTACCTCCCTGTTCGGACCTTTCTATCGTAGCGCGATACAAAGTGTCCGATATGCACCTTTTCGCCGAGCAGATCCAGCCTTCCTCTCACCGGGATCACGCCTGCATCACCTGCATCACCGCGCCCGCACACGGAACTCGGCGACTTGCCCGCGACAGGCCGACGATCGCCACGAGGTACGTTCCAGGAGGGCGACCCGGACGTACGGCCGCGACACAAACATGTCGTATCACGATATATTTGTGACATGGCGGACCGTGAGACCGAGAAGCCGCCGCGTCATGACGCGGCGGCGGCCGAGGACGACGGGGCGGGACTCGAACCCCTGACGAAGCGGGATTTCGAGGTGTTGGCTCGGTTCCGTTTTGAGATCCGCCGCTATCTACGTTTCAGCGAGGAGACAGCACGGAGGAACGGCCTCACCCCGCAGCAGTACCAGCTGATGCTGGCGCTGAAGGGGTTTCCCGGCCGCGGGTGGGCGACCGTGCGAGAGCTCGCCGACTCTCTCCAGCTACGCCACCACAGCGTGGTCGAACTGGTCAATCGGGCACAGACACAGGGACTCGTGGAGCGGAGCGCGCACCCGAGTGACGGCAGGGCGGTGCGGGTGTCGCTGACACCGGAGGGAGAACAGGTCCTGACCCGCCTGAGCGCGCTGCACCGCGACGAGTTACGGCGCATGGACGCGATACTCAACATCCCGGCCTGGGATGACACCCCGAAGGAGGGGCACCAGTGACCCCCTCGGCGTGTCTCCGGAGGGTGCCGAGCAACACGCGAAAGATCATCGAAGTGGCTTCGCCTCACCATCTCTCGGGCAACTCGTAGACCCAGCCCTCCCGCCAGGCGAACTCCTCGTCCACCAGATCCTCCAGTGCCCGCCCGCCGAGCAGCTGGTCCAGCGCCCACCGGTTGGCCGAGTGTGCGATCACCAGCACCCTCCTGCCGTCCCATAGCCCGGCAAGATCCGTCAGGAAATCACGGGTGTGCTCGACGACCTGCCGGTAGCTCTGCCCGCCCGGCCACGGCACGTCGATATGCCGGGATCTTTCGACGGCCAGCCGCGCCACGGGCATTCCGTTCCACTCGCCGTAGTTGCATTCGCGCAGCCGTTCATCCTGATAGATCGGAATGTCGATGCCCGCGAAAGCGAGCTCCGCGGTCTGCACGGCACGACGAAGATCAGAGGTGAACACCGCGGCCAGGCCATCATGGCGGCGGCGTTCACCAAGCTCCCGAGCCAGCTCACGGCCTCGCGACGACAGCTCTCCCGGTAACCAGCCGGTCGCGATTCCGGCCTCGTTGTCGGTCGTGATCGAGTGCGTCTCGTACACGATCATCGTTGCCACACCCAGCTCCAAACCTCTCACGAACAGGCCGTTGAACAGAGAGAACGCAGTCCCGGTACGTAGTCGGTGTATCCGGCGAACACGATCGCGGTGCGGACCGAGGTGATCGGATTTCGCCAGATCGACCGGTACGGATAAACCATCAGATCTCCACGGTATGAGGGGGAGCCACGTCTAACAACCCCCACCCCGTCCCGTGGCTCCGCCTCGCCTGTCCCCCTATGACCAGGGCATACAGAGCTCTCCAAGAAGGCTCCAAGTATTTCTCAACCAGGGCTGGATAATTTTGCCGCGAAGTGACCGGTTTCACGCCACGGCAAAGCCGATCGAAATTCCAATGCAGATCAGGCTACCCCGGCAGGTAAATCAACTATTGCAAGAAAGAGAACGATGACGGCTTTCCTGCACGAAGAACCAGACAGGCCCTGGAAACGATCACCACCAAGCGAATCAGGGGGAATCCAGGATCCGTCGCGTGGACAAGAATGTGTTTCAGCGAGCTCCATGACGGAAGAGCATGCGGTGCCGGACAGGCGCCTTCACAATGTCTCCCGACATTCGATGACATGCGCACCGCGGGCTTCGGCCATGGAGCAGGCCGAAGCCCGCAGGGAGTTCATGACGCTCCTGCCGTGGTACGTGACCCCGGCAAGGAAACCTCACCGTCCCCGCCAGGTCACGAAGCCCGGCGGGAGCACATGGAACGTTGACCTGCCCAGCGAAAGCAGTCCGTCGGGCCATACCCCGGTCGGAGGTTGGAATCTTGGTGGGTCAGGTTCTTGAGATAGGTCGCAGTTCGGCTGCCGTCGCCGCCACATTGAACGAGTTCCTGAACGAGTCCGAAGGCTGGCTGAATCGACGGGGCCTGACTCTGGAATACCATACGGATATTTCAAGTTGGGTCCGCCACATGCGGACCGCGGTTCACGCCGACGGCATCAACCCGACTTTTGACCCGGCGCACAGTCCCGTCTCCGCCCAGAACAGCTACTGGTTGGATATCAGGGACCGCGGCGGATCGACGGTCGCGTGCATCGCCGTGCGAATGATATACACGGCGGACTTCAGCCGTCACATAAGCTCCATGCGGCTGTGGTTCGATCCGCCACCCCCCGGGATGGAACAGTCGCTGGACCTCGTTCTGCCGGCGGAGACACCCATCATATCCGGCAGGGTGGCGCACTATGGCGGACACTGGGTGCATCCGAGCTGGCGGGGAAGGGAAATCCCCGGCCTCCTGCTTCCGCTGGCGAAGATACTCACCTTGGACCTGTTCAGAAGCGACTGGGACACGGGAATCGTGTTCTCGAAGAACGCGGTCAGGCAAAGTCTCGTGGACGCCTATGGTTTCGCGAACACGGTGCTCTGCTATTCCGGCTCGTTTCCCCCCGCCCACCGTGACGACACCCTTTTTCTGACCTACAGCAGCCGGGCGCAGACCCTGTCCCTGATGCCGCACGCGATCATGAAGCTACGCCCCCGCATGCCCGCAGACGATCCTCCTGCCGGCCGGTATGCCGAAATCACTTAAGCGTTGGCTCCGATCTCCGCGTTAACTGTTTTGTTTCGTCGCGGGTGGAATCCTCTCCGTTGCCCATGAACAAATATTCGAGGGAATTGAAAGCGGTATGAACGAGAACATCTGGACCGAGTTCGCCAAGAGTTATGACCAAATGATTCCCGAGCTGAACTGCTATCAGCGGATGCTCAGCAAGATCCTTCGCGACACGGAGGGCCGTCGGATCGTGACCGACGCCGGGTGTGGAACCGGCCTGGTCAGCCAGGCACTGATTGACCGCGGTCACCGGGTCATCGGCTTCGACAACAACTCTGCCATGCTTCAACGGGCTCATGACAAGAAGGCGGCCGCGTCGGGCGAGGCTCGCGACCGATGGACGGTCATGGAGGGAAGCGTGGAGCGCTTTCCCACCCGGGTTGTCTCTGACGCGGACGCGGTCCTGCTCAACAACGTCCTTTTCTACGTCCAAGACGTCGAATCGGCGCTGCACGAGGTTTTCTCCCACTTGAAGCCGGGGGGCGTGATGATCGCCACCGGTCCGAAACGCCGGCCCGACCTACAGAAGGTGCTTCGACACTCCATCGCGGAGTGGCAGGCGGAAGGGCGTTTCACCGAGGATCTCCAGGCCGCGCTGGCCCATCATTCGACCTGCGCTCAGAAACTGACCACCGACCCCAATGAGATGGTGACATTCTTCGAGGTGGACGAGCTGGTGGACACCCTGCGACGCCTGGGTTTCTCACGCCCCCTGGTCGCGGATGGCGACGACTATTTCGGCGAGAATTATTACGTTTGCATGCAGAAATGAAATGAGGTTTCCAGTGGAAGGCTCCGAGGTCAATCCCAGGTTTCAGCGTAACCTGGGTATTCTGGACGAAGAATCGATGAGGAGGGTCACGGACACCCATGTTCTCGTGGCCGGAGTGGGCGGTGCCGGTGGGCAATGCGCGGTGGATCTGGCCCGCCTCGGCTTCGGTTGGATGACACTCGCAGATTTCGACGTTTACGAGGTGCACAATTCCAATCGCCAGGTCGGCAGCTTTGACAGCACCGTCGGTCAGCCAAAGATCGAGGTCGTCGGGAGAATGTGCCAGGACATCAACCCGGAGCTGCGAATCCGCAAAGCGGCGGAGGGCGTGACGGAAAGCAATATCGACTCCTTGCTTTCGGGGTTCGACGGAAAACCGGTGGATTACGTCGTGGAAGTCATCGACATCGCCGGCCTCAGGGCGAAAGAATGGCTGCATCAAGCATGCAGGGAGCAGCGGGTCGTCATCATGACCGGCTTGATGCTGGGCTTCGGGGCCGCTTTGCATGTTTTCCAGCCCGAAGCACCTCTTTACCAGGATCTCTACATGCTTCCGGATGGGCGCATCGATTTACCCAAGATTATCCCCAGGCTCGGCGGCTATGTCGTACAGAAGCATTGGGATGCCTGCTTCGCCGGGCGCGGTCACGCTCCCACGTGTGTGATCGGAGCCACCACCGCAGCCGGGATGATGGTGAGCGAGATCATGCGTGCCATCCTCCTGGGGCGGGATCAGATGGTGTCCTACCCCGAGTACCTGTACGTGGATTTCTTTGACCACCATTATGTCCGAGGCTCGGTCGTCCCCGCATGAACGCCATGAATGCACCTTTCGCCCTCACCCGACCTGACGAGAACGGTCCGGCCGTGCTCTGGGGTGGCATGTGCGAATCGGGAAGCCTCAAATACCTGACGTACGAGCTCTTCCTTGAAGAGGTTCCGAAAGATGTCCGAGGATTCGTTGAGATCTCCGGTTCGTCAACCGCGCTTGCCCTGGATCTGCTCGGGAGAAAAAGAGGACTGCCGACCGTCGCCATCACGGATGCCTCCGGTCACGATCATCTCATGAGGCGCGGATTCCGTGGCGAGGCGCAGACGATCGTGAGCCTCAAGGAGGCTCACGAGCTTTGCCTTCAGCGCGAGCAGGAGGGCTGGTTCTGGCCGAGGCAGTTCACCAACGCGGCTTTGGTGAGGTGCGTGGAGCTATGGGGATCGCAGCTTTTGCGGGAAGTCCGTATGAATTGGCCAGAAATTCGCTATTTGGTGTGCGGATTCGGTACCGGCGCCACTGTCGCGGGATTGCACCGCGTCTTTGCTCCACTGGGGTATTCAGTCATGGGATTGCAAGCCAGGGCAGACGATCCCGTTCCCGGCTGGAGGAACTATGCCCTCCAGAATCTGGGTGACCAGGATCTTTTCCATCGTTACCAGGAGGAAATCCCGCTTCCCATCCCATCCGAAACCGAAAACTCCGGTGCGGGTGCTCTGGATTCACTCTTGAGGTACGCGAACACCTATGCCAATCCGGAGCAGGTGCTGGTGATTTCCCACGACGGCCGCCCTCGGGAGTAGGAGGGTCGCGTGACGGGCCCTGCAGCGAGTCGTTCCGTTCCGTGAGCCTTCTCATCCTGTCGCGCACCCACAGGGGCTGATCTAGCCTGAGTGGTCGACCTGGAGGCGGCGGTCAACCCCCCTGTGGGCCCCCGTCCTCGCCCCCAGGAGAACCATGCGCCGATTTCTCCTCGCCATCACTATCGGCATCGCCACTGATCGAGTCAGCCCAGGCCCGCCGGCGCGCGGTAAACGCCCCCGCCTCGTCGCCCTGGTCCGCGCCGGAGCGACGTTCGTCAACGGCAAGCTCGTCGAACGCCCCGAAGGGGTCACCTCAACAAGAGCAGCCTGAACGACCTTGAGCCACGGGGTGTTCGCACCTGGTCATACCGCCTCACCGGTCATGGCCGCGGGTGTCGTCTTTTCCGATCTTCTTCCAGATGACCACCATGCCCAGCGCGAGGACGAGTAGGGCGATGACCACGATTATCCCCTTGATCATCGCCTCTCCGCTGATCAGCGGTGCGGTCGCCGAGTACGAGGAGGAGGCCGGCCTGGAGGCGATCTGCGCGCGGGACGCCGACAAGACCGCGAGCAGGATCAGCAGAACGTGCAGCCGCAGATCGAGGACTCCCTGGCCACGCTCACCACGGCCTTCGCCAAGCTCCTGGCGGACGAGGCGCTCCGCACCGGGTCTCTGGACTGGGTGAAACGTGCCCTCAACGGGGAGCGGGAGAGCGGGCCCGGCGGGGAGCAGGAGGTCCGGCCCGTTCCCGTTCTCAGGTCAGCTCCAAGTGGCGTTCTTCAGCAGGCCCGGCAGCTTCTGGTCGCCCCATACGTCCACTACGACGATCTTCGACTCGGGCAGGAACCACTCACGCTGGGTGAAACTCTCCGTCTGCCGGCCGCTATTCTGCTTCACGCACCGGCCGGCCCAGGCGGTGTACTTCGCCTTGTGCCCGCGCCCGACCTGGCGCAGCCCCGTCGAGGTGGCCTTGCCGATCACCTGGATGCTTCCGTACTCGAAGGGGCAGCCCGCCGGCGCCCCACTGGCCGGGACGAACGGCTTCTCGCCGGTGTAACGGCGGCCCTCGGCGCCGTAGGCGATCACCTTCGGGCCGTACAGCCAGAACCCCCGGCAGTTCGGGGCGAAGGGCTCGGGAATCTTGCAGCTACCGGTCGCCACCAGGACCCGGTCCGTGTAGTCGTACACCTTCCAGGTGGCGGGAATCTTCAGGTTCATCCCCCGGAAGGAGAGGGTCTTGGTCCCGGAAGCCGACGCGGCCGCCGGAGCCGCCGCCGGCGAGTTCGCCGCGGCCAGGGCGGCGGTGGGAGCAGCGAGCAGGGCGGCCGTGGCCAACACGGCGAGGGCGGAAGATCGCTTTCTCATTCCGGGCAAGTTACCGATCATCACTTGTCGCAGGCTTGGATCCCGCTGGACACCGTCCTTGAACAAGACCTGGAACGAGTCCTCGCCGGCGGTTGAGCCGCCGCCGGATGATCGGTGCGCAGCACGAACAGATGCCCCTGCAACGCGAGGCGGTCACCCAGCCGTTTACGGCCCGGCCAGCGGGTCCGGCGCCGCCTCTTCGGTAGCAGCTGTTCGACGACAGCCCGCGGCTCGTCACTGACCTCCCACGGCTTCAGCCGCGCCACCCGTTGCTCATCTCGCCATCGCCACGGCGAAAGATCAAAGTACAACAGAGATCATTCTGCTAGGCACCCTCGGTCACTCACGCCCCATTCCGAAGATCAGAAACGGGGCGTGCCGGCTGGTGGGCACTACGGGGTTCGAACCGGTGACATCTCGCCTGCGAGGCGATCCGGACGGAGTCCCGACCACGGACGGGACCGGCCACCGGTGGCCGGTCCCGTCCGTGGTCGTTGTCACCCAGATGGTCACCCAGAACTCGCGCTCTCCGCATACCCTCCCGGGCCTTCCCGCAGACGTCCCGTCCATTGCTCCGCAATCCGAAGGCCTGGTAGCCGAACTGGTCCGTCGTCCTTGTACCAAGTGGGTCGCTTCGCAGCCACCGGCGAGACGGAGCGCGAGTGACACCGGTGGCGATGATGGTGACTCGCACCCGGCCTGCGATGACAAGACCGTAGGCGACCCACTGGCCGACGCCGGTGAGCACCCGGCTTCTCGACCGGTTCGGCCTCAGGCGAGGGCGGGGGCCGCGAGCATCCCAGAGGCCATGACGCGCAGCGACGCGGCCAGCCGCATCGTCTCTCCGCGCTCCAGCAGCCGCAGAACCGGCTCGCTCTGGAGGCTGCCCAGCAGGATGTGAGCCAGCAACTCTCCGTCCAGGTCGGGGCGCCGCGCGGCGATCAGCGCACTGGTGTGACCGTGCCAGAACCGGTAGACGGGGTGGTCGCCGTCTTCGTCCCGGTGCTCGCCGTGCTCCTTCCACTCCGGCCTGGGCGCCGCCGTAGCGGCGTGGCCGAGCGCCGCGAGGAGCCCTTTGTTGCGGCCGACGACGTCGACGATCGCGTCCAGAAAGGCCATCAGCCGCTCCTCGGGTGGGACGCCGGGCCCCAGTGGCGGAGGTCCGCTCGCCACGGCCTCCTCCAGGGCGTACGCCCGCTCCTGCATCAGCGCGACCATCAGCCCCATCCGGCTGCCGAAACGGTGGAACACCGTGCCCTTACCGACCCCGGCCGCGGCGGCGACCTGTTCCATGGAGATCTGCTCGGGCCGGTGCCGGGCGAGAAGGTCCTCGGTGGCACGCAGGATGGCGCGACGGTTGCGTGCCGCGTCAGCGCGTTCGCGACGCTCCTCGATCATCGGCTCCTCTTTCCCATGGACAACTGGACCGCCGGTCAAGTACGCTCGCACCGAACTTGACCGCAAGTCCACTTTACCCTCGATACGGGAGGACGACATGCGCCGAATCCGTTACCACGCCTACGGCGGCCCCGAGGTGCTCACCATGGAGGAGACGGAGGTCCCCAGCCCGGGCCCCGGCCAGGTGCGCATCCGCGCCGAGGCGATCGGCGCCAACTTCGTCGACGTGAAGTTCCGTCAGGGGCCGGACACCGGCGGAATCTACCGGCGCGAACTGCCCGCCGTGCTCACCGGCGACGTGGTCGGCACGGTCGACGCGGTGGGGCCGGGCGTCGACGCCGCCCTCACCGGCCGGCGGGTCGCCACGCTGGCCGAGGACGCCTTCGCCGACCACGTCCTCGCCGACGCCGGGTGGCTCGCGCCCGTGCCGGAGGGAATCGACGACGCCACCGCGAGCATGCTGCCGATGGGCGCCCCCGTGGCGCTGGGCGCCTTGCGCGCCGCCCGGCTGTCGCCCGGCGAGACCGTGCTCATCCACGCCGCCGCGGGAGGCATCGGCCATCTGGCCGTGCAACTCGCCAAGATCGCTGGCGCCGGCACCGTGATCGCCACGGCCGGCTCCCCCGCCAAGCTGGACTTCACCCGCACCCTCGGCGCCGACGTGGCCGTCGACTACTCCGCAGAGGACTGGCCAGAACGGGTACGCGAGGCCGCGCCAGGAGGAGTCGACGTCGTCCTGGACTCCGTCGGCGGCCGCATCCTGCTGCGCAGCCTCGACCTTCTGACGCCGTTCGGCCGAGCCGTCGTCTACGGAGCGGCCAGCGGCGAGGCCACCGACATCCCGCTGACCAGCCTGTTCGCGATGAGATCGGCGGCCGGGTTCTCACTGCTCGCCTGGCGCGCGGCCGCGCCGCAGCAGGCACGCGAGGACATGGACCAGGTCGCGCGGCACGCGGTTGAGGGCAGACTGCGGGCCGCGCTGCACGCCCGGCTGCCGCTCGACGAGGCGGCCGAAGCGCACCGGATCATGGAGAGCCGCTCCCAACTCGGCCGCGTCCTGCTCATACCCTGACTCCACTGATGTACCCCCGGTTCTGTGGAGTCGGGGCACATCACTACTGGGTTCGACCCAGTGACATCTCGCCTGTGAGGCGATCCGAGCAGGGGCATGACCAGTGCCGACACCAGCCCTGACCTGGGCGTACGGTCCACGGTCGGCCACCGTTGTCCGGCCCCGTCCGTGGTCGTTGTCACCCAGTTGGCCACTCAGGTACGAAACGCGGCCAGACGGCGCGGCAGCAACGCGAAAGCCCGCGAGCGGCCACAGGCGACCTGACGGGTCACCGCCCGGCACAGCCGGGCGGTGGCGTTCACCGGGTCGGTCGATCAGGCAGCCGAGCCGCGGATGCCTCGACAGGAGAGGCCGGCCGCCGGCGGGCGATGACGGGCTCGTCAGGCCCAGGGGTCGAAGGGGATGCCACTCGGCTTGGCGCGCGAGAGGAGGTCCCCGAACCTGCCGTCATTGATCTTGATGGTCGCGGCGCCGAAGTCCGCGTTCATCAGCCTGTCGCGCAGCCAGGTGCTGGGCCAGCCGTTCCAGTCCACGAGCGGGGGATAGCGCCAGTTGTGGTAGTGGTTCTCCGGCGGCTCGTCATTGCCGTTGGCGAGCCGGAAGAAGTGCGTAGACGCCCCGTCCTTGTGATAGACGACCTTGGGGTGCGACCCGTCGAAGCGCACCTGCGAGCGCGTATAGGTCACGACGCTGCTGTGTTGCGTGGTCGAAAGGTACTCCACCTGGTTGGACGCCTGGTTGACCCAGGAGATGACGTGCTCCCAGTCGTGACGGTGGCCGCCGAGGCTGATGCCGGGCAGAGCCTGGTCCTTCTCGAAGTAGCTGGCGTACACGACGGCGCACCAGCCGCTGTTGCACTTGGAACGGGCGTAGGTCTGCGAGTTGTCCAGGTCCGACTGGTCACGGCAGTTGCCGTTGACCGCGCCGGTCGGGTTCAGCCCCGAAGCGAGGGTCCCGTCCGGCCCGATGGCGGGGGTGGCGTAGCAGCCGTCGCCGTCGTAGTCGTAGGCCGGCGAGAACGAAGCCTCGTACCCTCCGGCCGACTGAGGCAGGTTGTGCGGCGGAGCGGCATAGGCCGCCGACGCGGGGATCACGACCCCCAGAGCGGTGGCGCTGAGCACGATCCCGAGCCGGGAACGCTTGCGTGTGAAGAACGTAGGGGAGGATGTGCTCCTCTCTGACACGGTCGCTGACTTCGATGCCCTCGCGGTGGACGTGAATGACGACAGCTTTCGCATTCTTCCGCTTTCTCGAAGGACTGGCTCCATGACCTGACGGCGCGTCGGCGTGGTGGGGCGTCGGCGGCGTTCTCCGCGCCGATGTGAGCACGCCTCGCACTTTCACGGCACCACGGAACCGATGCTTGATCAAGGTCCTTAGATCAAATGACGCCAACATGTATCGGCGACGGTCGAAAGGTGAACCACAAGCGAAGGCTCACGAATCGCCTCCCGGAGGAGCAGGGTCGCCGGGGTCCGGGGGGAGGGCGATCGCAGCCTGAAGGTCCTCCTGACAGAGGACGTCCACATGGTGCGCGGGGCGCTGGGGGCGATCCTCGACCAAAGCCAAGGACAAGCTCAAAGAGATCACCGCGACTACCACGACGGCCTGGCCATCGCCCCGGCCCACTACACAGTGGTCGACGCTGTGAAGTACTGGCTGCAGCACGGCCTGGCCGGGCGCTCGGCGACCACGGTGAAGATGTACACGACGTTCGCCGACAAGCATGTGATCCCCGCGCGGTGGGTGCGCGCAAGACGAGCGGAGCATGCTCCTCAACATTCTCGACTCGCACCGCGCGACGCTGGAGCTGAAGTGCGCGGGCCTGGAGGCCGAACTGGCCTGGCGGTCGGTGGAGCCCTCCACGCTCTCGCTGCTCGGCCTGATCCGTCACCTGGCCGACGTGGAGCGCCGCTGGTTCCGGCGGGTGATGGCCGGGCATGACGCGCCTGCCCGCTTCTCCTCTCCCCAGAACCCCGACGGCGACTTCGACGTCGCCGTCGCCGACCCCGCCTCCGTCGCCGCCGCCTGGCAGGCGTGGCGGGAGGAGGTGGCTTTCGCCGACAGCTACGTCGCCGCCACGGCCGACCTCGACCTCACCGGGGAGGACGCTTGGCGCGGAACGGTGTCGCTGCGCTGGGTGCTCATTCACATGATCGAGGAGTACGCCCGGCACAACGGCCACGCTGACCTGCTCCGCGAGCGCATCGACGGAGCGGCGGGGCTGTGAGAGGCCCCGTACCGCTCGCGTGAGGTTCAGCGCCCGGCGCTGTCGCCGGCCAGGACCGCGTGGGCGGCCCCCGCCTGCTGCTCGTCCGACTTGCGGCGCTCGTAGTAGCAGACGGTGGCGATGGCCAGGGCGGCGCCCCAGACCGGCCAGAAGCATTCCGGCAGCCAGGCTCCCCAGTCGGCCCAGGAAAACCGGCCGGCGATCGTCGACCTGATGTAGGTGATCCCGGCCACGGTGACGATGATCGAGACGAACCCGGCGGGGATGACCGCCATCAGCGGTGGCACTCGTCCCATCAACACATCAAGAAGCCGGAGCACCAACAGACAAGCCAGGTCCTGCGGTTAGAGGCACCGAAGCCCAGAGGAACTCAAGGGTTGATTCGTTATTGGCGTCACGTCCACCTGCGTGCGCAGGCTCGTGAGCCGGCTGGAGCGTGGGGGAACAGCTGAAGTTCATCAAGGCGATGCGGGCCTGGGTCAACCGCGATCATCGGTCAGGCGACTGATCGCGCCACCAAGGCCATGGCCTGCCGCATGGCGTTCCGTACCTCGTCGGGTCCGTCGCCGCGCTGCAGCGCGCTGACCGCGGACGCGCTGACCGCGCCCACCATCGCGCCGACCAGGGCGGGGGCGGTGGTCGTGTCGAGTCTGTCGGGGAAGGCCCGCTGCAGCGCCTGGGCCAGTTCGGCCTGAGCGGTGAGGTACCGCTGCAGCAGCCGGGCCTGCAGCGCCGGTTCCGAGGCCGCCAGCCGCGCCCGAAGCGCTGCGAGGCCGCTGGACAGGTCGTGATCCCAGGCGTTGAAGATCATCTGGTCCATCGCCCTCACCAGCACTTCAGGCAGCCGCTCCCCGGCGTGGCGCTCGGCGATCGCCTCCAGCGCCAGATCGACGCGCACGTCGGTGTTGGCCAAGAGCACGTCCTCCTTGGTCTGAAAATGAAGGAAGAAGGTGCGGGGGGACACCTCCGCGGCGTCGGTGATCTCGGCCACGGTTACCTGGTCGTAGCCCCTGTCCTCGAACAGGCGCACCGCCGCGTCGATCAATGCCTGCCGGGTGCGTTGCTTCTTGCGCTCCCGTAGTCCCAGTTTCTCCACCATGTGAGCCACTTTACTTAAGAGCCTGCAGTAGTGCATACAATGCATTGCTACAGTGACTGTAGCAATTGAAGGGTGGTCGTCATGGGGAGCCTGGACGGACGTGTCGTCCTCATCACCGGAGCAGGGCGCGGCATCGGGCGGGAGGAGGCGTTGTTCTTCGCCGCCGAAGGCGCCAAGGTCGTCGTCAACGACCCCGGCGTCGCCATCGACGGCACGGGCGGCGACGCCGGCGTGGCGGCAGACGTCGTCGAGGAGATCACCGCGTGTGGCGGGCAGGCCATGGCCAACACCGACAGCGTCGCCGACTGGGACGGCGCCCGCCGCATGGTGGAGACGGCCCTGCAGTCCTTCGGCGACCTGCACGTAGTGGTCAACAACGCGACCATCGAACGGAACATGGGCCTGACCGACCTGTCGGAGAAGGACTTCGATGACGTCCTGGCCGTCAAGCTCAAGGGCACTTTCGCGGTGACGCACTGGGCGGCCCGCCACTGGCGCGACCGGTTCCAGGCAGGGGCCCGCGCCGACCGCGCCGTCGTCAACACCTCCTCCGGCTCCGGACTGCTCAACCCGCTGCCCGCGCAGGTCTCCTACGCGGCGGGCAACGCCGGGGTAGCGGCGCTAACCGCCGTGGCCGCCCTCGAACTGGGCCGCTACGGCGTGCGGGTCAACTGCATCTCGCCGTCGATGGCCCGCACCAGACTCACCCTCGGCGTCCCCGGCATGAGTCAGGAACCGCCGGCGACCCGGTTCGACCCCCTGCACCCGGCCGCCAGCGCGCCTGTCGCCGCCTACCTGGCCAGTTCAGCCTGCCCGCTCACCGGCCAGGTGCTGTCGGTGCGAGGCGGTACGGTCGCGGTCAACCAGGGCTGGTCCCTCGGCGGCCACATCCACAAGGACGGGCTATGGAGTGTGGAGGAACTGGCCGAGAAGGTGAAAGAGCTGCCGATGGACGACCCCTTCGACAAGCTCGCCCAGGCCCTGTCCGGCGCGCTCGGCACCACTGGACGCGCCGAACTCCAGGAGATGATCAACGCCCTGCTGGACCAGGGAGGCCGGTCCGGCACAGCCTCCGCATGACGCGATAGCGCACAGCCCGGACCGCGTGCTCAGGTTCGCGGTCCGGGGAACGCCCCAAGCGCACCACGAGACCACAGGTGACCCACGCTCACCGCTCCCTCGTTCGGACCGGTGCACACCCGGCGAGAGAAGAACGGGGCGGTACGGGCCTGCCGTCCCCGTAAGCGCGACAAGGTCTGTGAGCACGGGCATCCGGTCGGCTGCCATGCCCGCCACGCATAACGACGCGCATACGACGTGCTGCTCGCCCTCCGGCGATGTCAGTTCGGCTCGCACATCAGAGTTCGAGTTGCGATCCTCACCGGCCCCGGGGGCGGGGACGGTTCTGCCCTGCGCGAAGCCGGCAGAACTCGAACGCGCCGTCTATCTATGGTGAGGCATGGCCTCCTCTGTCCCGCCGCTACGTCCGGCGATCGATCGAACCGACCCTAAGCCGTCTCCGGCTCGCGAGCCGCTGTGGCGGCACGCGCTCGGTGAGTGTCTCAGAGGTCTTCGTCACGAGCGGGGCGAGAAGTTGAGCGAGACGGCGCGTCGCGCCGGCGTCTCGCCGCAGTATCTCTCCGAGATGGAACGAGGCCTCAAAGAGCCATCGAGCGAAATGATCGCTGCGGTCGCCGGCGCGCTGGATGTCACCCTGATCGATCTGACCCTTGCCGTTGCCGAGAGCTTGCGGTCTGCTCAGAGCAGCACGTCGAGAGGTGCTACCTGCTCGGCGGCGTATGCTCTGGCCGCGTAGCGTGGCCTGCCGGGATCATCCACGAGCCTATGAATGCTCCTCGATGATCTCATCGAGGAGCCCGTACTCCAAGGCCGCGGTCGCGGTGAACACGCGATCGTGATCGGTGTCGGCGCGTAGGGTCTCGATAGTCTGGCCCGTGTGCCGTGACAGTATGCGCTCGATGTCTGCTCGGACACGTACGACCTCGTCGGCTTGCAAGATGAGATCGGGGATCGTTCCGCGCCCCTGAGCAGCCGGTTGGTGCAGGATTACTCGTGCGTGCGGGAGAGCGGCACGTTTTCCTTCGGCGCCCGCGGCGAGAAGGACGGCACCCACCGCGATGGCCTGTCCAACGCAGGTTGTCTCAACCCGCGGGCGGATATAGCGCATGGTGTCGTATATCGCGAGCATCGCGCTCGGGTCCCCGCCTTCGCAGTTGATATAGAACTGTATGTCGGCATCGGGGTTGTCTGACTCCAGAAAAATAAGCTGTGCGACGAGCGCGTTCGCGACGCCCGCATCAATTGCGGTTCCCAGATAGACGATTCGCTCGGTGAGCAGGTGCGAGTAGACATCCATGATCCGCTCGCCACGAGAATTCCGGGCGATGACGTTAGGGATCGTGTACGTGGTCACTGGCCGACTCCTTCGGTGACGCCGAATCCGGGCCGTGGGCGATTGTGTGGCGCGATTTCGTTGAAGCTCTGGACGATTGCGTCTATGAAGCCGTAGTCCAGTGCCTCTTGCGCTGTGTACCAGCGATCATGCAGAGAATCCTCGAATATGCGCTCTACGGGCTGGCCCGTGTCCTCGGCGATAAGACCGAGCACCGTGTCGCGAGTATGCCGAAGGTCGCCGGCCTGCAGTTCGATGTCGACTGCGGTGCCGCCGATTCCGGCCGAGCCTTGGTGCATCAGGACACGTGCGTGCGGCAGAGCGCGGCGCTTCCCTCGGGTACCCGATGACAGCAAGAATTGCCCGGCGCTGTAGGCGATGCCCAGCACGAGAGTCGATACGTCACAGGGAATGAGTCGAATGATGTCACGGATCGCAAGCATCGATGGAACCGAGCCGCCCGGGGAGTGAATCCACAATGCGATATCGGTCGACGCATCCTGCGTGGCGAGTGCTATCAATTGCGTGGCGAGCAACGTCCCATTGTCATCATCGAGAGGGCCGTCGAGAACGAGAACACGCCGCTCGTAAAGCTGATGTCTTACCCGCGCGTTGAACAGTGGAAGCTTCGATTCTTCACCCATGCGTCCATCATGTGGGGCGATCCGGATCGGCGTCGACACGATCTGCCTGGGGCAGATCTGCTCTGAGCAGAGAGAACTCGGTTTCCGGCCCGGTTCGTAGCATTGCGGTCGGGAATCCACTGGGGCGGGCGCGCCCTCCTGCTGCCCACGCCTTTCCCTGCGGATTTGCTTAGTTTGACGCCGGCCGTCGCTTGAGCATGGGCGGTGTGGTCATCTCCTTGCCGGGCAGGCGTAGCCATACCGGGCCGGACACGACAGGTCACGTCGTCATTCGCGTGTACCTGTTCCGGTGACCTTCCTCGCCCGCTGGTTGCCCTGCCCGCAGGATGACGGCTTGATCTCGTGGGGCCGGCCCGGCATCCCTTGTGGTGACCGATGAGGAGATGACTGCGGCGCCCCTCCCGGACCCGCACCTCTTTCCCCTGCCCCCTTCCTTCGTCTCTTCGCGTGCATCGCCTGCCGTGCTCTCTCCAGGCTTCATGATTCGGCTCATCGTCGTCTGCATGGCCGTGTGCCTCCCCTTCGCCCCTTCGGAGAGGACTCCTCTCGGCACCAAGCTTGCCAAGCCGCCATCACTGCGCCGCGTCGACGTGTCTGCGCGGACAGCGCGCCGCCGACGGCGGACCGGCCGAAGAGCCGCAGCCGCCGGCTAGCGAGCGCGCGGATCCAGATGCAGCTTCATCCCATCGTGCAGGTACCCAAAAACATGCGGGCCGTGAATGGCTACCAGGCTGCGCTGTGCCTCCCCCAACACCTCGACTCCCCGCGGTGTCTCGGGACCAACAATCCGCCCTCGCCCCTCGTCGTCTCCGCCGCGCTCTTCCTCCGCTTGGCGGGTGTCCCCGCTCCCCTGCTGTGAACCCCGTCCTGCTTCATCGTCAGCGTCCGGCGTAGAGCTCCCTTTCTTCCCTCCGCCGTACCGCTTCCCTCGCTCCTCCGGCCTGAGGCGGCACCTCCACCGCGTCAGCGGTGGCTTGAAACCGTATGGAAGTCGTAGCAGCTCAGACCAGATGTACGCCGTCGTGCTGCCTGATAGCTGGTGCTCCGTCGTGCAGGGCATCGAGTACTCGAACGGCGAACGCCTCGGCAACCATCTGGGGTATCTCGGCGGGCGTTGCCCAGTGGAACCCCGTCACCTCGTCGTTGGTGGTGAGGCTTCCCCTGGTGGTCTCGCAGCGAAAGACCAACGCGACGATTCCCCGTGACATGTTCTTGTAGACGCCAGTGAGGGCAACCGGCTCGACGATCAGGCCCGTCTCTTCAAGGACTTCTCGACGCAACCCATCCGTGATGGCCTCGCTGAGTTCCAGCACGCCCCCCGGGGCCTGCCATTGACCATTGTCGGCACGTTTGGTGAGCAGGACTCGGCCATGGTCATCGACAACGACGCCGGCAACGCTCACTGAGTGGAGTCCATCTGCCACGGTCATCTGTCACCTCCAGCGGATGGCGGCCGAGAACCTTGAACCCTTTCCAACCTGACGGCGCTGGTCGCGATGGGCATGGAGAGCCCAGTTGAGAAGAGGGCTGCTCCTTCAGAATTGACAATGATCATTGTGTCGGTGGGCGCTGCGAGCATGAGGGGATGATCGCGACCCCTGACGACTACTCCCGGTTCCCCTCCGAGCACCTCCCCGATCTGGGGGGTGCCTACTGCTTCACCTACGTCCGCGGCCTGACGCCTGAGAAATTGGTGACCCGGCTCGGCGTCCGGATCGAAGACTGTTCTCGCATGACGCTTGATGAGCTGACGAAGACCGCCTACTCCAGCTACGACGGGAAGAGCATGTTCTTCGGCGTCACGGCTGTAGACGACTGGGTACTCATCGTCGAGGTCCTCGGCAGCCTCGGCGTCACCGAAGAGATCATCGTGCCGCTGTCGGCGGGCACCCGCCTCGTCTCCCACTACTACCTCGACATCAAGTGCATGGACTACTTCCACTGGATCGAAGACGGAAAGACCCGGTTCGAGTACCTGAACCAGGACGGCTACTCCCACTGGATCAAAGGCGGAAAGATCCAGCTCGATTTCCCGCACTATGAAGGCTACTCAGAGGAGATGCCGGACGAACTCGCAGAGACCATGAAACGGATCGACTCCGTCTACCCACCACACACCTACCCCAACGAAGGGCCGGCGTTCCTCCTGGCCGAGCGCCTCACCGGGATCACGATGACGCCGCAACTGCTGGAGGAGTCCACCTACCTGTGCGGATCCGTTCCCAAACCGAGGTGAGCAGAACCCACCGTCCGCGGCCCCCGCGGGTTGGCCGCGGCCGATGGATCACTCCGCTGCAAGCTCCTGCCGGCTCCACGGGGCCGTTCTCCGCAGGCCTGCCTCACCAGGCCAACAGGGCGAGCGCGGGCAACGTGCGGCGCGACGTACGAAAGATCATTGAAAAGGCAGGACTCCGTGGCACTGACTGGACCCCTCGCGAAATGCGGCACAGCTTCGTCTCGCTGCTGGCCGACTCCGACGTCCCCATCGAGGACTCTCACGCCTGGTCGGCCACCGGAACACAGTGGTCACCGAGACCGTCTACAGGAAGCAGATCCGGCCGGTGCTCATGCAGGGAGCCGAGGCCATGGACGACATCTTCGGAAGTTAGTCACTCACGCCCCGTTCTGAAGATCGGATACGGGGCGTTTTGGCTGGTGGGCACTACTGGGTTCGAACCAGTGACATCTCGCTTACAAGGCGATCGGAGCAGGGGCGCGACCAGGGCGTATACCGTCCCTGACCTGGGCGTACCGTCCATGGTGATCCACTGGTGTCCGGCCTCGTCCGGGGTCGTTGTCACCCAGTTGGTCACTCAGGATTCAGAAGTTCTCACTCCACAGGTACCAGGGGCCGTAGTAGTGCTCGACGTCGGGTTCGTATTCCTCTTCTTCCGGCAACGGAGGTTCCCCGTTCGGGCTCCAGATGAAGCCATGGGCGTGGATGCCGTTTCCTCCGCCCGCCAGCGCGAAGCGCACCGTGCCCTCATGCCGTTCGGCCCAGGAGATCTCGAACAGCCCGAGCGTCGCGGCATCCATCCTCCAGTCGCCGCTTCCCGCTACCGCTGACCGTGCGACCTTCTCGAAGTCCTCCTCGGACAGAGAGAGTCTGAATCTCCCCGGGCCCATGGCAGCCAGCCCGAACACCAGAATTCCGACGATCGCCGGTGCTGCCCAGCGCAACAGGTTTCGTTTGACACCAGGCCGGCCTTCCGGATTGAAAACCTCCACGGCGAGGCGCACGAACCAGATCACACCTAGTACGAAGAACGCCAGGAGAACAGGCAGCACCCACAGAGGGCCGCCACTGGGAAAGCTTGCCCCGTACAGGAGCAGCAGTCCAATGACCACCAGTGAGCCGATCAACGGAAAACCCGGCGCGCCGATCGAACTCCTCGGGGTCCGCTCTTTCGAAATCACGGCAACTCCAACCAGGGGCGATCAAGGCATCTCATGATCCACGCGAATCCTATCCATGGATCTCGATAAGCACAGAGTGCCGGAAACCCGGAGTTCTGCTCAGGGTTCAGACAGCGGAGAAAAGGTCTCCACGACCCCGCCGCCATGCGATATACCGCTGCTCAGGGTAACTGCCGTCCAACTCGTCACCTAGAACTCGCACTTTCTCGCGGGTCGTCTGCCCAGACGTCCCGGCCGTTGCTCCACAGCTCTGAGGCGTGGTAGCCAAATCGGTCGAACAGGCCGTCGTCCTGGTAGCGGCGCAGGTGCATCATCGGCGAGTCGTGGCCGACGAGCTTGGCCAGGTGCGGCGTCACGAGCATCTCGGAGTCGAAGCGGAAGACGCTCATCGCGATGTGCTCGCCTCCGAAGCGCGCCTCGATGCCGGGTACGTTTCGAACCTGCTCGATCTCCGAGAGGGTGATCCGAATGCGAGTGGAGACGGTCAGCGGGACATTCTCCACCTTTTCGCGGCGACGGGTGACCTCGCTGTCCGGGTCACCGATCAGGAACCGGATCTTGCACCCCTGCTCGGCCTTGCGCTTGAGGACCTTGGCGAGGTTGGGGTGTTCCAGCCACAGGAAGTAATTGGTGTACCCGGCGAAGACGATCTCGTTGCGGGCCGAGCTGATCAGGTTGCGCCAGATCGACTTGGGGCACGCCGACCGGTAGGGGTAAACGGTCAGAACTTCTCGATCCGGGCCGGTCTTCACGGTGTTACGGATAGCCTCTGGCCACAACACGGACGTATCAACTCCTAATGCCTCAGCGGCGGCCAACTGGTGCCGGAGGTGCGGGACTCGTGCCTCATCCTGTAACCAGCGTTCCACCGTCTTAACATCCACTTCGCAGCGGTCCGCCAGGTTCTGGTTGCTCAGCTTCGCATCGCAGTCTGACGCGGGAGCCGCTTGAGGGGCCCCCGACTGTCGCTTCGAGCACCCCAAGCCGATCCGCCAACTGTGCGACCTGACCCGCTATCGGCGAACGTTGGTGCGCGAGCGCATCCGCGAGAAGCAGCGCGTGGAAAAGCTCCTGGAGGACGCGCAGACCAAACTGTCCAGCGTGATCAGCGACGTCTTCGGGGTATCCGGCCGGCAGATGCTCGCCGCGCTGATCAACGGGGAACGCAACCCCCGGGTCCTGGCGCAGATGGCGCGTGGTGCCATGCGTGCCAAGATCAGCGTCCTGGAGGAGGCCCTGAGGGGGCATTTCACCGACGGGCACGCTTTCTTGTGCCAGATGATGGTCGATCGTATCGACGACCTCACCGCGAAGGTCGAGCAGGTCTCCGGCCGGATCGCCCCGTATGCCGCCGCGGTGACGCAGCTGGATGAGATCACCGGGGTGGGCGCCATCGCCGCCCAAGAGATCATCGCCGAGATCGGGGTGGACATGAGCCGCTTCCCCACCGCGGCTCATCTGGTGTCCTGGGCCAAGTTCGCGCCCATCGACAAGAACTCCGCCCGGCGCAAGAAGGGCGGCTCCACGGGGAAGGGCAATCCGTGGATCGCCGCCACCGTCGGGGAGATCGTGGCCACCACCTCCCGCTCCAACACCTTCCTCGGCGAGCGCTACCGCCGCCTCGCCCGCCGCAGGGGCCGAAAACGCGCCATCGTCGCCATCGGCAACTCCGTACTGACCGTCATCTGGCACCTGCTATCCGATCCAGAGGCCCGCTTCACCGACCTTGGCCCCGACTTCTACCAATCCCGCCTGGCCACCCAGCGCCGCGAACGCGACCTGGTCCGCCAGCTCGAACACCTCACCGGCCAAAAAGCCACCCTGCAACCAGCCGCCTGACCCCGCCCCGATCTGCGAAACCAGTTCCGAAATCACCGGTCAAGGTTCGCTGCCGCCTGCCCACTTACAGACCGATTTTCGAGCCAGGCGGAACAACCACCCTGCTCGGCGGATCGAGACCGTGGTCATACGCGTGTGGACCATCGCGCGGATGCGTCGGTGTGTGGGGATGTTGCTGTCAGCGCTGCTGTCACCTCAGCCATGGTCACCCGGTACCGGGGCCGACAAAGGAGGGCCTCGGCGTCGATCGCCCTGGCCGCGAACGGCGAGAACCGAAGTGAGCGATCGTCACGGCCTGGACGAGCGGTCATCTCCTCGTCAGCCAGGCGTCCATTGGAGAACGCTCATACAGGGAAGCGGCAGGATCGCCAACATGCGGGTTATGGAGTGGCCGGCGTCCGGGAGTTGGCGACCGCACGGCCGTGCGGGTCCGGGCGTGGCTGCGCTGATCTTCCCCCCCGGAGCGACACGCGAGGGCTACCACGAGAACCGGGATCCTCAAGCCCTCGCGCTTCCCACGACCCTTCAGGCAAGGGGCTTGGCCGACCCTCCACGAACCCTATTGAAATGATCTGGAGAGAGTGTCACGCTGGCCTGGATGCCTTCTCCAGGGAGGCGAAATCCCGGAAGTCCTGGTCATTTGGCTCGTTCCGATCTGCGCCATAGTTGTTTGTTTGCCGTCCTCATATTGGAAACTCTACCGCGCGTTCCAGGAGGCTACGAGTGCCCGATCCTGACGATGCAGGTCTGAAAGACGCATTAGGTGCAGTGTCCGAGGCTTATGCATGGGTTCGCGGAGGGGTGCAGGCCTGGGCCCGGCGTGGACCGGACCACAGGTGGGCCGATTACCAAAAAGCTATTCGATCAAAGCGATTTGAAATTGCGGCATGGGAGAGCAGTGACATCTCCTTCTGGCTGAATCAGACCAGGGAGGCCGCCCGGGCTTTGGAGTCTGGGCTAGCCGCACTGAAGGTTTTGGCTGCTCATCCTGAATCTGACATTCTGGGAACAGCCAGCGCTTTCCAGGACCCGGTCCTTGTGTCACGGTTGCGGGAAAACCTCGAAAGCGCGGGGATGCCCAATGGACAGATCGATGAGATAGTCGCTGCACTGGAAGGCATCGACGGGCACACGATCATAAATGCGGCACAAGTTGATCTCCCGAGATACCGTCAGACCGTTGCGCGGGCATTTCAGAACAACGTCAGGTCATTAATGTGTGCGGAGCTGGTCACCGCCGTCGATACTTTTGACAGTGTAGTGGCGCAGGGAATCACGGAAGTGGATGTGCAGGAGCGTCTTTCCGAGCTGACACATAGCCTGGACAGTCACCTGATTGCGGTCCAGGAGTCGCTGCGGTCCTTGGGTGATGACTTATTTAATAAGGCAGATATGCTGGCTTTCGACGCACGGCGGATGCTTGCCGAACCCGCGCTACAGCTAGCCGCTGCTGCAGCGCAGTGGCACCACCCGACCGCTGATGATCTGCGGACTCGTGCAACTGCGGCGATCAGTGTAGGCACGTTGCTGGGTGATCTGTTCAAGGCGCTGGCGCTCGCCGAGCATGTACGTCTCGTGGCGGTACTCCCGCCGGAGTCGGCGATACGGAACTCTTGGACCATAGAGGCTGGTCGGCCTTTCGGCCGTTCGGAACCTCCATCTACTGACCTCGACGCCATCGAGGTCATGAATCTACCTGAAGATTCTGATGCGACGCTACTGGGCCGGGTTCGCATAGGCCAATTGGACATCGTTAGCGGCCAGGAGTGGGATGTGCTGGTCGTGGAGAGCCTAGCCGGCAATACTAACCACGTTGTATTCGTGCGGGTGCCCACCCCGGTCTTTTTCGAGAGCGGGATTACCACGGGCGCAGGATTACGCGCGACCGGAACTGTAGTACGGGCCCCCGAAAGCGGGATCGTCTATTTGAGCGCAGCTTCCGTCAACGCTATTGCGTCGAGTGACTGGAAGACTTGGGCGTGGGCCCAGATGAAAGAGTACTTCGCCTTCGACGTAGAGTCCTTTGATGTCGCTTGGAGTTGGACGTCTCAGGGCGCCGGTCAGCCGATAAGCTGTCACAGCTGGTTCAAGGAAGAAGGATAGCGTGGCGAATGAGGACGCGTTGGCGGCCCATGGTAGCCGCATTGACCGACAGCGACTGCGGCGTGAAAGACCCCCGGGCGACTCTGACAGGCCTCTGGACAGTCCTGACTTGCTAACTCTCGCAGAAAGCCGTGGCGGCTGTCAGAACCAGCTCGCTGCCTACAATGCCGCAGCCCAAGCATATGCCGATGCGCGGGTTAATGAACGTATAGCACTGTTGTCGCTGGAGTCGGCGATCGCGGCAGTTGGAGCCGCTCGAATGACGGCGGTGAACTGCCGGTCCGCGGACGGTCCCGCCGATATCGCAACCTGTCTCTCTGAAGCCGGTCTCTCACTCCACTCCGCGCAGAAGGCAAGAGAAGCCGCAGAGCTAAGCTTTACCGTAGCGAAAGAGAAGGTGCAGCAGGCTCTTGCCGCTCTGCGAACCGCGCATGCCGGCCTGACCGACTGTGCGGCGCGCTCGTCCTGGCGCGGCACAATTCGCATAACTCAGGTCACCGATCATAGTTTCACCCGCGATACTCCTCCTATTGGCGAGCAGAGGCCGCGCCAGACGACGCGACATGAGGAGATCTCGATGCGCCGCAACATAACGGTCGTTGGTCGGGTGACTGGTAGCTGGCAGACACACCTGCCCCACGTGTTCGTACTGCGGTTCGCCGGTGGCATTCAGGGAGTGTACGAATGGCGCAAGAGGGTGGTAACCACGAGGCACGAAAAATGCGCCGATGGGCAATGGACTGAAGCAATCACTAAGGAAGAGTTTAGATCGGACTACCAAGACCGAGAGTTCGGAATCTTCGACATGGAAGCCTCGATTCCGTCCACTGGAACTGGGACACTCACCCTTCGAAGCACTCATCAGGGGCAGATGTCGTGGTCACTTCCCCTCAACATCCCGCTATGGGTCACGACGGAGCTGCGTGGCGGCTGCAGCGGAGAGACAAAGAGTAATGAAGAAAAGATCAAACTGAAATCGTCCGACTGGGCAACGAATGTATCCCACGCCAGTGGATCTGTTACCGGCGAAGGACGGGAATTTCGTGGCCTAATTGAGGGCGACTCGGTCGGCAACCTGATCTGTTGGCCGGACGGATGGCCGGACGACGACGCATTTCCACGCCTGGCAACACCTGTGCACTACAAGTACCAGTGGGACCTCACTGCAGGATGATTTGGCAACGGCAAGCTGACCGCACGAATTCTCATTCGAATTGGTGACAGCTTCGCCGCCAAGGAGCCCGCAGCTGACACTATGTTTGACCCTCCAGCGAGAGGAGTTCATATTACCTTCTCGCGTTAACAGCTCATTCACCTTGACCTGGTGGTTCATCTGAATCATGGGCATCGAGTAGTTCACCGAAGTGACCAAAAACCCAGTCGTCGACCATGGGCGGACTCGCTTCGACGAAGAGCGCCGGCAGAGATTCTTTCAGCTCCTCGACTCCGTGACACCACTGCGAGATGATGTTATCTCCGAGCGCCAGATCTTTTACAGCAGCACGCAGTCGCGCCGCATGATCCAAAATGTAGTCGCTGTTCGCAGCCCACATTTCCCCAAAGACCGTGCCCTCCCGCGTGGGGTGCTCGGTGATGTCGGTGACCCACAGCCGGTTGGGCGCGGACCGGGTGAACTGCCGGTCGACCAGGTCGGCGGCGGTCGGCACCTGCGGTAGTGGCCGGCGGCGCCGGTTGCCGGGCATGCCTTTGAGGCCCGCTCGGCGCATCAGCAGCTCCACCGCCCCATGCCCGACGAGTATGCCGCGCCCGAGGACGAGCTCGGCATGCACGCGCCGGCCTCCGTAGACACCGTGGGACGCGGCGTGGACCTGCCGGATCATGTCGGTCAGCCACGCATGCCGCAGTGCTCGCGCCGAGGGCGGACGGTTGCGCCAGGCGTAAAAGCCCGACTCCGAGACGCCCATGACCCGACAGCACATCTGAACTGGCAGACCTTCGGCGGCCATCACCGCGATGGCCTCAAACCGCCTTTTGGGGACACCACCTCTCGCAGCAGCTCACTGACGCGCTTGGTCACGGCCAGTTCGGTCTCCAGCTCGGCGATCCTGCGTCTGGCGGCCACCAGCTCGGCGTGGTCGGACGAGGTCAGGCCGGGCTCCAGCCCGGAGTCGATGCGGCCTTGCTTGCGCCAGTTGTAGATCGTCTGGCCGCTGATCTGAAGATCCGTGGCGACCTGCTGCACGGTTCGGCCGGCCTTGAGCAGATCCAGGACCTTACGGCGGAACTCGGGGGATAGCTCCTGGGCATGCTGACCTCTCTTGAGGATCTAGGCATGCAAGTCAACCAAAGCGACTCCACGAAAGCCTGGGAACATCAAAGCCTCCAGCAATCCCGGCGCGGTTCAGTCGGCTACACCCCCGCCGGGAAGCGCATCGTCAAGAAGGCCAGCGGCAGAACCAAGACGGAGGCCAAGGCCAAGCTCAAAGAGATCATCCGCGACTATGACGACGGCCTGGCCATCGCACCAGCGAACTACACGGTGGCCGACGCCGTGAAGTACTGGCTGCAACACGGCTTGGCCGGGCGCTCGGCGACCACGGTCAAGATGTACACCACATACGCCGACAAGCATGTGATCCCCGCGCGGTGGGTGCGCGCAAGCTGCGTGACCTGTCGGTGGAGGACGTCGACCGGTGGCTGGCGGGCAAGGCGGACGAGCTGAGCACCGGGTCGCTCAAGTTGATCCACGGCATCCTCAACCGGTCGGTGCAGAGCGCTATGCGCCGCGACAAGGTGAACGATCTCTGTGAGATCCCGGAGGGGTGCGACGGCCGTACCTCCAAAGCGCTCACGCTCGCGCAGACCGGCTCCGTCATCGTCCTGGCGGAGCAGGCCAACCCGCGCATGCGGGCACGTGGTGCTCTCGCTGCTGATCGGTGCCCGTGCCGAGGGGCTGCGTGCGCTTCTCTGGTCGCACGTGATCGCCTACGACGAAAGCCGCAACGTGTGGTCACCGGTCACCGAGACCGGCTGGGAAAACGAACAGTTCGCGATCTACGTGTGGCGATCCGTGCGGCAGAAGGGCGACACCAAGACCGTCAAGTCGCGCCGTTCCCTCAAACTCCCCCGGCGATGCGTCGACGCACTGCGGATGCTCCGGAGGAACAGGAGAAGGCAGGGACAGAAGCGGGCCTCGCCTTCTGTACGTCGAAGGACACCCCGATGAGCGCAAGCAACGTGCGCCGCGACGTACGAAAGATCATCGAGAAGGCAGGACTCCGTGGCACCGACTGGACCCCTCGCGAGATGCGGCACAGCTTCGTCACAGGCGCCCAACCAGAGACGATAACGGTCCTGAACTGGGCGCACGGTCCACGGCCGTCCACCGTTGTCCGGCCCCATCCGTGGCCGTTGTCACCCAGAACTCGCTCTCTGCGCATCCTGTCATCAGTGCTGATTTCGGTGACTCCCCACAGCACCTCGGCAGCGAGCGGGATTCCTGCGCGCCGGGTGACCGGTGTCCGCCGATCAGGCCGCGTGTGGCTCGAACCAGACCGACCCCAGATCATGACCGGAGGTGAGGCGAACGTCGGCGTTCAGCGCCGCGGCCAGATGCCGCAGCAAGGCGATCGTCGGCGCGGTCCCGCCTTCCTCGATGCACTCGATCTCATCCTCGGTCATACCCGCACGCTCGGCCAGCTCCGCCACGGTCAGTCCAAGCGCACCACGCCGGTCATACAGCGCCTTACCAAAAGCCAACGCTTCACGGATCATGATCCGTTCGGGATCCTCGATCTCAGGTTCAGGCCGCACCCAGCGGGTGTGATAACCAGTCATCACACCTTCCTCTCATAGATCTCGGCCACCAACCCGTGGTGGTCGCGTTCACAGATCTTCTGCGCCCGGACCGCCCTGTCGATCTGCCGTTGATCGTGCTGCTCGGTCTTGCGGAAAACCGTGAGCAACACGATCGTCCTACCCGGAGTACACCAGTACGTCACCCGAGCTGCAACGTCACGGAGCCGAACCCGCAGTTCCCAGACTGCCCCTTCCAGATGGTCCGACCATGGACCGCCAAGCTCAGCCCCTTTTTCCGCCAGTAGACCGGCTACCTCGTCAACCCGTTTGAAGTCGCTGTCCTCGGGTTGTCGAGCCACTCACGGACCTCCGGCTCGATCTCAAAGCCATACGGCTTATGCACCTGAGACTCCCTCCGCACACTCACCTCACTCAGAGTAGCGAATCATTGCCGATGGCAACGGTCGAAGAGTCACCTCGTCCGCCCGAGACGCCAAGGGGGCATGACACAAGCGTGTGCTCACGTGTTGAGGCGACATCTGTCTAAGCGACGTGGCGAGCTGGTTAAGCGGCAAAAAGAGAAGCCCTCCACCTGTTTTCGCAGGTGAGGAGCTTGTGGTGGGCACTACTGGGTTCGAACCAGTGACATCTCGCTTGTAAGGCGATCCGAACAGGGACCCGACCAGGGCCGATATCGGCGCTGACCTGGGCGTACCGTCCACGGCAATCCACCGTTGTCCGGCCCTGTCCGTGGTCGTTGTCACTCAGTTTGTCACCCACGCCCACGCGTCTCCTGCCACCACCGACGCTCTCATAGGCATGTCCATGCTTGTCGGTGAAGGCTGTCATCATGACGCGCAACTGATCAAAGGAGCTGTGGTGACAGACCCTCGCGAGGAATTCGGCTGGCTCTCGGGTGATGGACCGTTGGGTGATATCTACTGTGTGTCCTTCATCCGGGACCTGAGTCCGGCCGAAGTACTGACGCGCTTGGGCGCAGAGCCGGATTCGATCGAGAAAGTCACCTTCGACGAGCTTGATGAGCATGTGATGGCGAACATCCAGGAGTCTGACGGCCTGGAAGCCGGCCATGTCGGCGCGACGAGTTTCGATGGCTGGACCCTGCTCGTTGAGCCTTGGGGCTGGCGGGGGGCCTTGTGGGAAGTACTGACCGAGCTTTCCCGAGGCACGGAGATGGTGTCCGTCTGCCGTCATGACTATGCCTCGCACATGTTCGGATACGCGATCGACGGTGACGTGATCACGAGCTTCATGCTTGAGCGCCTCAAAGATCGCGCGGGAAGTGATCCAAATTGTCTGACGGCTTCAATGCGTGCTGTCGGACTGGCCCCTGACCACACCCCCGAGGATGACGGGGTTGACGATCCGATCGCCTGCGCGTTCGCACTCGCAACCAGGATCACGGGTATCGCCTTCGCCGACTGGGACCCCTATGAAACGGATTTCCTGGGAGCCGAAATCGTTCCGGACTGATCAGTGATCTGTACGGCCTGCCATGAGAGCTTCCTTCAAGTCGGCGGCTTGGGGGACCTTACACCGCGTTAGCAGCGTCGCGACGTCGACGAGTTCCTTGGCCGCGTGCCGGTTCAGCTCGACGGCATCGGCCACGATGGGCAGGCTCACCCGCACGGCCGCCGCCGCTTCGCCAGCCTCGGCGTGAGCCTTGGCCAGGCACGAGCCATACCAGGCACAATCCCGCTTTCCCGTACCCACGCCGGCACCCACAACGCGCTCTTGCGCGCCCTGCGCTGCCTGGGAGAACGCGGCTTCGCCCTGCTCACGCAATGCTGGCGCTCCCTCCAGCACATTACCGCCAGCCCCAGCAGAATCGGAGACCTCGTCAAAGCTGCGCTTGTTCTCACCCATTTCGAACATGGCTACCTGACGTGAAATTCGCTGAAATCATCTCAATGAGTGGCAGTGGATCTCTCAGAGGCGAGCGGTAAAATGACCACGTGACGGTCCAGGATTTCAGTGAGTGGCAGTGGATCAACGAGCCCGCGAAGTGGGCGGCGGGTGAGGACCTCCGGATCACCGCCGAGGCGCGCACCGATCTGTGGCGGGTCACCCACTACGGGTACATATACGACACCGCCCACATCTTCGGCAGGACGCTGCCGGGCGACCTGCGGGTGACCACGACCTTCCAGGCCTCCTACGCCGACCGGTACGACCAGGCGGGTGCCATGCTCCGGATCGACGAGAGGAACTGGATCAAGGCGGGCGTCGAGTACGTCGACAGGAAGATCAACCTAAGCGCCGTGGTAACCAGGGACTTCTCCGACTGGTCGATGCTCACGGTGTCCGAGCCGGTGGAGTCGGTGACATTGGAGCTGGAGCGCAAGGGTGACGCCGTGACCGTGAGGTACGGGCTCAACGGCGCGGCGCCGGTCACCATGCTCCGCTTCGCCTACTTCCCTCCGGGGGTCCCGGCACTCGCGGGCGTCATGTGCGCGGCCCCCAGGGGCGAGGGTTTCGAGACCCACTTCACTTCGGTGACGGTCTCCTGACGCCGCGGCGGCGGATCTGGCGCCGTTGCGCGACGAGGGAAAGGGTCGTCCGCGGACCTCCCAGGTCATGCGAGAACCACCACATGCGCCTTGTCCGCTTATAGCCAATTTGCCAGTGGCATACAAGGCTCAGACACACAGACAACAAGAAGGTCGCTCTCCGAAGACCGGATAGCGGCCTTTTGACTGGCCAAACCAAGTGGGGCTATCAGGACTTGAACCCGGGACCTCTTCCTTATCAGGTAAACCGGTAGGGGGCGGGACCAGGCACTACACCCGCCCCACCTGCGTGAACGGTTCGTGGTGATCCACCGCTGTCGGGCCCCGTCCATGGTCGTTGTCACCCAGATAGTCACCCAGAACCCGCGCTCTCCGCAGGCTTCCGCGGCTCCTCCGCCCAGACGTCCCGCCCGTTGCTCCACAACTCGGAGGCGTGGTAGCCGAATCGGTCGAACAGGCCGTCGTCCTGGTAGCGGCGCAGGTGCATCATCGGCGAGTCGTGGCCGACCAGCTTGGCCAGATGCGGCGTCACGAGCATTTCGGAGTCGAAACGGAAGACGCTCATCGCGATGTGCTCGTCTCCGAAGCGCGCCTCGATACCGGGCACGTTCCGAACCTGCTCGATCTCCGAGAGGGTGATCCGGATGCGGGTGGAAACGGTTAGCGGGACGTTCTCCACCTCTTCGCGGCGGCGGGTGACCTCGCTGTCCGGGTCACCGATCAGGAACCGGATCTTGCACCCCTGCTCGGCCTTGCGCCTGAGGACCTTGGCGAGGTTGGGGTGCTCCAGCCATAGGAAGTAGTTGGTGTAGCCAGCGAAGACGATCTCATTGCGGGCTGAGCTGATCAGGTTGCGCCAGATCGACTTGGGGCACGCTGACCGGTACGGATAGACGGTCAGAACCTCTCGATCCGGGCCGGTCTTCACGGTGTTACGGATAGCCTCTGGCCACAACACGGACGTATCAACTCCTAATGCCTCAGCGGCGGCCAACTGGTGCCGGAGGTGCGGAACTCGCGCCTCATCCTGTAACCAACGTTCCACCGTCTTAACATCCACCTCGCAGCGGTCCGCCAGGTTCTGGTTGCTCAGCTTCGCATCGAGCATGGCGCGGCGTAAGGGGATGTTGGCCACGGTGCACCTCGGGGAGTGAGGACGTCAAGGACGTTTTCGACTCTAACTTTGAAACGTCCTGGACGTCTCTGGAACGCGGTGGGTTCGTCACTCAAATGGAATGACGCTTACTCCATGTCAACACCCGTGATTCTGGAAGACCTCCAGGCAGCATTTCCCGGATGGTGCATTTGGCGTAGTTCTGCGGGCCGTTTGTGGGCAACCCGGAACGGTCGCCACCTCACTGACGAAGAAATAAATAAGGGCCTCTACCGGACAATCGACGCCGACGACGTCACCGAACTCGCCCAGCAGCTCCGCGACCAGGAGGGGCTGGAGGCATGAACACCCTCGACGGGAAAAGGCCAGCTCAACGATGCCCGGCGGCCCTGGCTGCTGAGCGCCTACGTATCGGCCTCGAACACTGCGGAGTCTCGGCCGACGTCCACGAGGGCCATGGCGTCGCTCTGGTCTCCGTCTGGACCGACCTCCTGGTCTGGACGGACGGACGTGCCTACCGCTGGTGGACGGGGAAGACCTCGGCGAAGACGGGCCGTCGTCTGTACTGGGTCCACGGCGTGGACAGCCCGATCACCATCGCCCACTCCGTCGCCCAACGGTACGAAGAACTCCGCAAGGCTTCCCATCAGTCCAAGGGTGTCGCGGAGCGCACGTCGTGATTCTGCTCGACGAGTGCCTGAGCCCGCATGTGGTGATGCCGCAGCGAGATCACATCCGTCTGGATTGGCGAGAGCCGTACCCGACGCTTGAACGGACACGCTCAGTGGCCTGGACCTGTTGGTGCCGTGCCACGGTCTACGAACTGTACGAGGGCGCCGGTCGAGCATTCGTCCGGCGAACCATTCAACTCGACAGCGGCCATCAGGTCCAAGAGACCCTTCCCTGGCCAATCAATGAGGCTCGGGTGATCTGGACGGCACTGCTGTCTGGATGCGCCCGGTAAGACCGGCGCGGCGGCGCGGATCTGGAGGGACCGTGTCGCCGCGTCCACCCAGGGGCCACCATGCAGGCTCCTGGCCCATTCCTCCCCCGCCCCCGATAGCTGCCAGGTTGTGTGTCCCGACCGAGGGGTCAACTTCGTCTTCGCGTGTCCGTTGCCCCACGGCGTACACCGCTACCCCACACCCAACAGGTACAGACGGAGTTGACGCCGACCGAGGGACACGAACACTCCGACAGCGGGGGCGGGGGAGTCCCAAACAGCACCACAGGCCGAGAACAAAATAGTAACATCATGTACAGAACAGAGGTATTCCCAAAAACACTCTAATAGCCGAACTTTCCATTAAGGGTTACATGGTTATGGAAAGCCTTCCAGTAAACGTCACACATATCACAATTAACACCGTAACACGCCAAGCGGAGATTTATTTCCGAAACGGAAAGTCAATGACAGCACCAATGCCATCCCTTCCCACCTACAAGGATTCAGGAGTTCGGCAAGCTGACTACTCTTTCACCAACAATGTTTTACTGATAACCCTCGCTCGCGGAGAGGAGGTGACCGTAGAAATCCACGATCCCAACGCCCTTGATTCGACCGCCGGACGCCCGATCGTTTACCTTGACCAGTGCCATTGGAGCACGCTTTCGAAGCAGCTATACAGTCCAGCCAGAGTGCAACAATCCGACAAAGAGCCCGCAGACCACCTCATCAATCTTGCCAGGCAAGGTAAGATCATCCTCCCTCTTTCATCTGGACACTTTGTCGAGACAACGATCACCTACGATGATAAAAGGCAAGACATTGCGGCTACCATGCTCGAACTCTCCAGAGGCTGGCAGATGCGCCATCCTCTCAGAGTGAGACAGAACGAGATAGCCGAAGTTTTTTCCAGGCGCTATAGAAACTCGGAGTTCAAAAGTCCAGCGGTCTTCACGCTTGAACCCGAAGCACTGTCGAGAGACCCACAGCTACCAGCAAAAGATAGAGATAAGGAAGATCTTCCAGAGGAGTACAGCTATCTAGCTCGATGCCTGACAGCAGCAACAGCCAACTATGACGTCCTCATGGACCCCAAAAAAATCGAGCAAGGCTCGGTAATGAAGTGGGTTGAATATCAAAAGTCAGCAGCTAGACAATTCAAGGAAGAAGGATTCAATGCAAGTAAAAGGCGTAAGATAGTTCAAGGGAACACTGTTATCGACGTCACACAGGAGGCGAATGACGCTGCAGCTGCAACAGGAACAACTTCCGATCAACTCGAAGACTGGTATAAGGGAAAATTTCTAGAAGATCTAGCCACGATGCCGTTCCTTGCAATGTATTCCGATACATTGGATGTACGCCTATCAAATTCAAATACCAACTGGGTTAAGAATGATTTCATTGACATTCTCTTTCTATCTTGCGCAACTGCCTACGCAGACTTCGTTGTAGCAGAAAAGGCTGCGACCAATTACCTAGGGCGAGCGTGGGGCAACCGCCCCGGTTCAGCCCCTGTCGTACATAAGCTGTCCGAGCTGGTCGATCTTTTGCCCCCCTCCTAGCCTCAACCGATTCATAGCCGTAGAACCTTTACTCCGGTTAGCGCAGACGGCCGGCGCAATGCCGAAGGCACCCCGGAGGGGCCGCGAAGCGGTTGGGCCGGCGGTCGGAGCGGCAGGCGGCAGCGCGCACCGAGGGTGGCGGGTGCGTTTGGTTCGGCTGGTGCTCAGTGCGGTGGAGGCGGCCGTAGCTGCTGCCAGCCGGGACCGGCCGCCAGGGCCGCATGCCCGGCTGGCGGGCGAGCGGAGGGCCGCCTGCGGCGGCGCGGAGCGCTGCCGCCTTGAACCAGTAAAGAAAGTCTGAGCCCACTACACCCTGAGTGAGACCTGTCCGTCTGATCCGGCCTGGTCATGTTCGCTGGCTGCTGCGGCTTCGAAGCGGTCGCCGGGGGCTTCGATCTCGGTGAACTCCAGTGGGCGACCGTCCTTGCTGAGCATCAGCCGGCGGACCAGTAACAAGGGTGTGCCGACGGGCTCCATGTTGAGGTCCTCGTAGGTCTCGCCGTAGGGTATCTGGGTGTGGACCGAGGTGATCCAGCGCAATGGACCGTGGGTGCGCTCCAGGTGGGCGTAGTAGTCCTCGGGGTTGATCTCAGAGTCGATCTCCATACCTCTCAGTAGGCGTAGCGGTAGACGCCCATGCGGCCTCGGCGCACGCCCAGGACGTCGGGTTTGCTGCCCTCGATGGTCATGAACAGTGCCGAGTTGGGAGTGACACCGCCTGCGGTGCGTTCGGCCTCGCTGGCGACGGTGACGTGTTCCCATCACTGTTTAGCGGGGTCGTAGGTGGGGCTGAGCAGGTCTTCGCGCTCTGAGCCGCCCATGAGGATGAGGCGCCGGTCAGGGGTGGGGCGAACGAAGGTGCCTCGGCCGTGGGCAACAGTGAGCAGTCCTTCGCCGACGAGCTGGGCGATGGCCTAATGGATCGTCGGGCGTGAGGTGGCGTACTCAGAAGCGAGGAACGCTTCGCCGGGGAGTACCTGTCCTGGCTGGTAGTGGCCTTGCACCACGTCAGTTATTCACTCACGCCCCGTCCTGGAGACTTCCCTTCTAGCGGTCGTCGCAACACGAAAGCCTGCAAGGGGGAGGAAAAGACCAGAACTACGGCATCCGTCATGGGCAAGATCACCCCGTACGACGACCGCGAGGCGTGTCGAGCACCATGGCCGAGTCGCCGAAGTCGGCCACAATCTTGAGCTGACCTCCGAGCGCCGTCACATAAGCAGCCAGAGTGGCCACTTCGCTGATCACTCCGCTCTCGATCTGTGAGATGCGGGCCTGTGACACGCCCATCGCCTGAGCGACATCCTCCTGCCGTAGGCCGAGCTTGCGTCTGGCTTCAGCGAGTTGGTAGGCACGCTGGCGAGCCACGAGCCCATCGCGGAGTCGGGCAACCTCCTGCTCATCGCCGGGCTGGACAAGCTCAGCACGCAGTTCCTCCCAGGTCACCGCCTGATCGCTCATTGCTCCCCCTCCTTGAGGTATCGGGCAAAACGCACCTCTGCCGCTTTGATCGCCACGTCATACCAACCGCTCCAGTCACCGGACTTGTCTCCGGCGACCAGGAACACGGCTTGACGCCAAGGGTCGAAAACGAAGAGCAGCCGCACCTCGCTCCGCCCGCTGGATCCAGGTCTCAGCTCCTTGAGGTTACGGATGGTCGCCCCTTGAAGCGTGTCCACCAAGGGCCGCCCCAAACCGGGCCCCTCCTCGGCGACCCGATCCAAGGCCGCAGCGATCAGTAGGAGTGCCGATCCGCCTTCCGTAGCTCGTGAAGCCAGTCGCGGACCGCTGGAACGATCACTATCTGCCAGTTCACTCCAGCATAATAAATTTCTTATGTTGATCCAAGGGAAGCTTTGGCAACTCAGCGTATCGCCAACATCACAAAAACCCCTTCTGTCCTTGCTGTGGAGATCTTGAGCATGGATCACGAGCGGCTCAGAGAAAGAACCTTGCTACTGCATACCGCGACTAGGGTCTGTTACGAAAGTGGATCAAGGTTATAGATGATCATGGTCCGGAGGACGTGGTGATCTGACGAACGGCCGGTGGGAGCGACTGGAGCCGTCGCTGCCGGTGGGCAATACTCTGCGATCCGGCAAACTGCCACCGAATCGTCACACGGGAGACGCCAACGCATGAATACGCCACCATCGCCACCTGGAGCGGAGTGGACTGAAGGATCAGCCGTCCGGATCGGTGCTCTCGTTCCGCTCACCCGGCCTGGCTGGGTCGAGGCAGGCCAACACTTGCTCGCTGGACTCGAGTTGGCCGTTCGCGAAGTCAATGACGCCGGCGGGATCGTCGGAAGACCACTCGAACTGGTGGTCCGAGACACCGCGGCTGATCCGCAGAAGGCCACGGCGGCCGTAGATGAATTGGCTCGCCTGGGCGTGGCTGCCTTGGCGGGGGAGTATCACAGCGTCGTCGCCCGCGCCGCTGCCGCCAGGGCCGATTCCCTCGGCCTGCCATTCCTCTGCTCGTCAGCGGTTCTCGACGCGCTCACCGAACAGCCAACGGAATGGGTCGCGCGCCTCGCCCCGGCGCAGTCCCACGGCTGGCAGATCTACGCAGACTTCCTCCTCGGCGCGGGCCACAGTCGAATCGCCGTAGTAACCGAATCGAGTGTCTACTGGGCATCTGGCACCCGCATTCTGCGGGACTACCTCGCTCCACGCGGCGGCACCGTCATCGAACTCGACATGCGCGCGCTCACCCCCACGGCCGTGTGCGACGAACTCCTCGACAATCGCGCGACAGCCCTCCTTCTTCTGGTCGGCCACCCGGAACCGGCAGTGTCGATCGTCAAGTCCGTCCGCCACGACCAGCGTCTCGCCGAGATCATGATTGGTGCTCCGGCCGGGCAACCGGAGTTCGCCGAATGGGCGACGTCGCTGGGCGACGACGGCGCCGCGATCCCGTTCCTGCGCTACCTGCCCGAGCGTCTCAGCCCACTGGGTGCACGAGTCGAGACGGCCCTCCGCGAGCAGCTAGGCGAAGCGCCCTCTTTCGTCGCTTTCGAGGGCTACGACACGGTCGCCGTCCTCGCCGATGTGCTGCGTTCTCACGGCGCGGACCGGGCGCGCACCGCCGAATCCTGGCCGCGCGTTGTAGTCGAAGGCACCCGCGGGCAGATCCAGTTCTCCCGCACGCCAGGCATCAGCGTTTGGCAATGGGCTTGGACACCAATCCAAGTCGTTGATCGAGATCCGGCGGAACCCGATCGCTTTCGGATCCTCCATGCCAGCTGAGAGAGCACGGAGGTCCAACTGCCCAGATCTGTCCGAACTTGAGGCTGTCTACCTGTCTACGCGTTAGTACTAGGGTCTGTTGCGACCGTGCTGGTCGCAGCCATCAATGAGTGGCTGCGACCAGCACGGTCGCGTGATAGCGAACGGCGAGCTTGTCGTACCGCGCGGTGGCGCTTGAGCCGGTTGATCCCGCACTCGACCGCGTGCCGCTGCTTGTAGTCGTCCTTGTCGAACTTGGGCGGGCGATCATCGCGAGACCCGAGCTTCTGGCGGTTGCGGATCTGGTCCGCCTTCTCCGGAATCGTGCACCGTAGCAGGTAGGCGCGGTTCGCCCGAGACCCGTACGCCCTGTCCGCGCGGACCTTGTCCGGTCGGGTGCGTGGTCGGCCCGGTCCGGTTCGGGGTACCCGGATGCCGTCCAGGATCGGCTGGAACTGGGGACTGTCGTGCCGCTGGCCCGCGGTGACGAGCAGGGACAGCGGCTTCTGTCCCTGCTCGACCGCTAGGTGCAGCTTGGTGGTCAGCCCACCGCGCGAGCGCTCGAGGCCATGGTCGTCCGGCTCGGAGTCGACGCCTCCGGGAGGCTCCTTCTGGAGATCCCCTTTTTACGCGCGCCGGCGGCGTGCTGATGAGCGCGGGCGATGGTGGAGTCCACGCTCACATCCCATGTGATCAGGCCTCTTGCGTCGGCCTCAGCCTGCAGTTGCTCGAAGATCCGCTTCCAGGTGCCGTCACGCTGCCACCGCCCGAACAGGCTGTAGGCCCGGCCCTAAGGCCCGTAGCATTCCGGGAGATCACGCCACGGCGCGCCGGTCCGGGTCCGCCACCGTATGCCGTCGATCAGCTGCCGATGGGTCCAGGTCCGAGGGCGGCCCGACTTCTTGCCCACCGGCAACGACGGCTCCAGTCGCTCCCACTGGCCGTTCGTCAGATCACCATGTCCCACAGACCGTGATCGTCTACGACCTTGATTCACTTTCGCAACAGACCCTAGATCCGCCCGGCGCACCTACAGGCGCGGAGGTGTCAGACGAGGCCTTCAAAAGTTAGTCACCCAGCAGCCACCTCGCCCGGTGCCCGAGACGAGAGACGTTTTGCCTGGTAGACACTACTGACTGGTGGGCACTACTGGGTTCGAACCAGTGACATCTCGCTTGTAAGGCGAGCGCTCTACCGCTGAGCTAAGCGCCCGGGGTAATCCCGTTGGACAGACGGGACAACACCTTACGCCACCCGGGGGGATTTCAGCACATCGGGAGACCAGTTGGCCCCCGCGTCGGCGAAACCGGCGGCGCGCCAGCCGAGGAGGGCTGCGCCGAGCATGCCGGCTGACATGCCGAGGGCAGCCTGGCACAGAGGTGGTGCGTCGCGGAAGGCCAGGCGTTTGCCAAGGCGCTCGGCCAGGGGGACGGAGAGGAGGGGGCCCGCCTCGGCGAGGCCGCCGCCGAGGACGATGGCCGAGGGGTCCAGCAGGAGCGTGTAGGTGGCCAGGGCCAGGGAGAGCGCCTCGACCGCTTCGCCCCAGATCTCCATGGCGAGAGGATCTCCGGAGGCGGTCAGGGCTGCGACCTGCTCGGCGGTGACGGGAGCGGGCGAGGCGGTGGGGACGGTGACGGGCGAGGCTGGGGCTGCGGATGAGGTGGCGCGAGCGGAGTAGCGGCGGGCTACGGCGGAGGCGGAGGCGTAGGTCTCCAGGCAGCCGATCTGGCCACAGGCACACGGCTCGCCCTCCGGGAAGACCGGGATGTGGCCGATCTCGCCGCCCCAGCCGGCGCTCCCGCCGTACGGCTCGCCGTGCAGGATCACGGCGCCCGCGATGCCGGTGCCGATGGGCAGGAACAGGAAGTCGGAGAGCTCGCGACCGGCACCCAGGACACTCTCCGCGAGGCCGCCGGTGCGGACGTCGTGGCCGAGCATGACGGGGACGTCGAGCGGGACGAAATCCGTCGCGGGGACGTCCCTCCAGCCGATGTTGGCGGAGTAGAGGGCCACATCGGCGGTGACCAGGCCGGGCACGGCGAGCCCGACGCCCGTGGGGGTGCCGTCGCCCGCGGTGGCGAGGTCGTCGATGAACGACCGGATCGTCGCGACGACGGCGGCGGGGCCCCTATCCCGTGGAGTCGCACGGCGGTCGGTGTGGATGATCTCGCCGGACCTGGTGACGAGGCCGCCCTTCATCGACGTTCCACCGACGTCAAGGGCAACAACGAAGGAGCTCATGCACCCATCCAGCGGCTCGAAGGAGCGGGACCGAGCCCGACCCTAGCGCACGGCACGCGCGCTCGGATGGGGTAGATCCACCGATAGCGGGGGATCGGAAAGGAACCCCGGCTACGGCCTCATAGGCGGCTTACCGGTATCTCGGGTGATCATCGCTGGACGGGACGGTGCCGGAAGCGGTGGCTTCCGTGATCTGGGTGGTTCGGCATGCCGGTGGCATTTCCTCCACCAACCCACAACTTA
>NZ_JBSFWD010000017.1:61377-171472 GCF_053592655.1 Streptosporangium sp. NPDC002607 | reverse complement strand
CCGCGGGCGGCACGCCCGCGACACCCCCCCGGTGGTGGCCGTAACGATCGTCGCGCCCCGATCTTCGTCCCGCACGGACGGGATCGGGAGATCGAATGCGGCGCGCGCCCGATGGGCACCCCGGTGCGAAGGAGAGGCTTCGCACAGGCGGGGATGCCCGGTTCACTGGATGGCGAATCAGGCCATCGGCCCGGTGTCCGAATTATTCCTTTGTGAACGATATGAATTTACACAACCGCGCCAGAACCACCGCGCTGCCTTCACCATGCCGGGAAACCGCCGAGCGGCGGGACTAGCCGGGCAGCAGGAGTTGGGTGGCGGCCAGCTCGCGGTAGAGGGCGTCGTCGCCGAGCAGCTCGTCGTGGGTGCCCACCGCCCGCACCCGGCCCGCCTCCATCACCACGATCCGGTCGGCCCCGGTCACCGTGGAGAGGCGGTGTGCGATCACCAGCACCGTCGTCTCCGCCGCCACCTCCGCGATCACCTCGCGGAGCCGCAGCTCGTTGACCGCGTCGAGCTGGGAGGTGGCCTCGTCGAGCAGCAGGAGCCGGGGGCTGCGCAGCAGGGCACGGGCGATGGCGACCCGCTGACGCTCGCCGCCGGAGAGCAGGATCCCCCGATGGCCGACTCTGGTGTCCAGCCCCTCGGGGAGCCTGGAGACCAGGTCCTCCAGGCGGGTGCGGGCGAGCACCCGCCTGATGTCGGCCTCCTCCACGCCCGGCGCGGCGAAGACGAGGTTCTCCCTGAGCGTGCCGTCCAGCACCGGCGCGTCCTGCTCGACGTAGCCGAGGCAGGCGCGCAGCTCGGCCAGCGGCCAGTCCCCGATGTCGCGGCCGTCGATCCTGATCGTCCCCGACTGCTGCTCGTAGAACCGCTCCAGCAGGGCGAAGACCGTGGACTTGCCCGCACCGGACGGCCCCACCAGGGCGGTCAGCCCGCCCGCGGGCACCTCGAAGGAGACGTCGTCGTGGATGATCGGCCTGTCGTCGCCGTAGCGGAAGACGACGCTCTCGAAGGAGACCCAGGCCGGAGTGCTCCCGACCTCGTAGACCTTGCCGCCCGTCTTCTCGACGGGAAGCTCCTCGATCTCGCGGATCCGCCGCACCGCGGCCAGGCCGTTCTGCAACTGCGTGAAGCCCTGGACCAGCTGGCCGATGGGGGCGACCAGGTAGAACAGGTAGAGCAGAAAGGCGATCAGCGAGGAGACCTCCAGCGTGCCCGAGGAGACGCGCGCGCCGCCCACGCCGAGCACGGCCACGAAGGCCAGCTGCGCGGAGACCCACGCCGAGATACCGGCGATCGAGGTCAGCCAGGCGACGGCGATCCCCCGGTCACGCGCCTCGCGGGCCGCCTCACTCACCGCGGCGATCTCCCGCTCCTCGGCACCGCTGGCCTTGACGGTACGGAACGCCTGGAGCACCCGGTCCAGGACCGCGCCCATCTCGCCGACCGCGATCTGGGCCTGCGTCGAGGCCCGCTGGATACGGGGCAGGACCAGGCCGACGAGCCCGCCGACCAGGACCAGCACTCCCAGCGTGATGAGCAGCAGCGCCCAGTCCATGATCGCCATCATGACCACGGCGCCGACGAGCATGAAGAGCGAGCTGACCGTCTCGACCACGCTGTTGGCGAACACCGCGCGTAGCAGCGTGGTGTCGGAGGTCACCCGGGACATCAGGTCACCGGGTTTGAGCCGGTCGACCTCGGACGTGCGCAGCCGCAGCATCCGGTCGACCAGGCCGCGGCGGGCGGAGAAGACGATGCTCTCCCCCATCCGCTCCAGCACGTAGCTGCCCAGCGCGCCGAGGCCGGCTCCCACCAGCACGGCGGCGGTCAGCCCCAGCACGGGGCCGAGCAGGGAACGCTGCTCACCGAAGGCGTCGACCACCGTCTTGGCCAGGAGCGGCATCGCCAATCCCGCCAGCGAGCCGACGAGGCTGAGCACCCCGCCCAGCAGCAGGGTTTTCCGGTGGGGCCCTAAATAGGCGACCAGCAACCGCCAGGACGCGGTCTCGGACAATGCGATCCCCCTTCGAAACGACGCGATCGACCTCCGGCCGCTTTTCCTGTTTACCTCGCACGAGTCCACCCCGAGCGCCTTCGCCATATTTCGCAACGAAAGTCGGTGACGTCACCAATTTTGTCAACCAAAACTGACATCAGGGGGTCGACGAAGGCCCCGCCGGTTCGGCGCCGTTTCACGGCGGGCCGGCGGGGCCGTACGGAATGTCAGGAGTCCAGGGAGGGGGTGAGGACCAGGCAGGCGTTGCTGCCCCCGAAGCCGAAGGAGTTGGACAGGACGGGGGCGACGGCCACGGACCGGGGCTCAGCGCAGACGATGTCGATGAGGTCGGCCTCGGGGCCGCCCGCGAAGTTGGCGGTCGGGGGAATCAGGCCCTCTCGGGCCGACAGCAGGGCGATGACCGCCTCCAGCGCGCCCGCGCCGCCGACGAGGTGGCCGGTCACGCCCTTGGTCGAGGTCACCGGGGGCGTACGGCCACCGAAGCACGCGTGCAGGGCGGCGGCCTCGGCGCTGTCGTTGTGCGGGGTCGAGGTCCCGTGGGCGTTGACGTGCCCGACGTCGCCGGTGTCGAGTCCGGCGTCGAGCAGGGCGGCGCGCATGCACCCGGCCGCCACCGAGCCGTCCCTGAGCGGCGCCACGATGTGGTTGGCGTCGCAGTTGGCCGCGTAGCCGCTGACCTCGCCGTAGACACGGGCGCCCCGCGCCTCGGCGAGGTCGGCGCGCTCCAGGACCAGAAAGGCCGCGCCCTCCCCCATGACGAAGCCGTCACGGTCGGCGTCGAACGGGCGGGACGCCTCCGAGGGGGCGTGCGTCCGCTCCGACAGGGCGCCGACCCGGGCGAAGGCCTCCATCGCGAGCGGGGAGAGCAGCGCGTCCAGGCCTCCGGCGACGGCGGAGCCGACCACGCCCGAGCGGATCGCGCGCAGCGCCTCGCCGATCGCGGTGGCCCCGCTGGCACAGGCCGTGTTGAAGGTGAGGCACGGCCCCCTGAAGCCGTACCTGATGGCGACGCGCGAGGCCGTCGAGCTGGACATCAGCGTCGGAACCGCGTGGACCGGCACCTTCTCCCTGCCGAGCGTGTGCCCCACGATCAGGTTCTCCAGGGTGGCGAACCCGCCGCCGCCGGTGCCCACGTACACCCCGCAGCCCTCGGCGGGCAGGCCGTCCGCGTCGGTGACGGCGTCGATCGCCGCGGCGAGGCCGATCTGGGAGGTCCGGTCGAGGGTCCGGAGCTCGCGCCCGCCGAAGTAGTCATCCGGCTCGAACGGCGCCAGCGGGCACCCGATCGAGACCGGCACCCGGGCGTCGGCCAGTTCGGGGATGGCGGTCGCGAGCGACTTGCCCGCGAGCACCGTGGCGAAGACCTCCCCCGCCGTGTTGCCCGCCGGGCTCTTGACCCCCAGCCCCGTGACGACGACGCGCGTCACCGGGCCGCCAGCGCGGCGTGCAGTACGCCCGCCATGTCGGCGACGGTCTGCGCCCCGGCGAAGTCACTGGGGTCGAGCTGGATGCCCAGCTTCTCCTCGATGATGACGGAGATCTCCACCCATTCCAGGCTGTCGATCTGGTGGTCGGCGATGGTGGCCCCCGGCTTCACCTGATCGCTCGGTACGCTCAGCACCTCGGCGATCGCCGACCGGACCACGGATGTCGCTGAATCGAGGCTTGTCATTCGCCCACCTTTAAAAGGATTGGTCCACTCGCGCCCCTGCAATGCCTTCGGACTATAGCGAAACAGACATATATTCTGTCTATGTACGACCAGGCGGAATTCTCGAAATTTCTACTCATTAAGTGATGAGCAGTGCGGGGAAAACCACCCCTCCCGGGGCCGGCCCGAAGAGCGGCCGCCGCGTACCGGTGCCCCGCCGATCCGGAGCCGGCAAGGAGCCCATCGGCGGGACACCGGCGAGCGGGGTCAGTGGCGGCGGACGCCGTACTCCCTGCGCATCTCCGCGACGGTGTCCAGGATCTCGTCCCGGGTCTTCAGCAGCCTCGCCTCGGCCTCCTCGGTTCTGGCCTCGGCCACCAGCCGGCGGTTGCCCGTCCGGCCGGCCAGCCTCCGCTTGACCCTGGCCTTCAGTTCGCGCAGGTTGAACTTCTCCATCAGACCCATGATCGGCACCCCTTCGGCAGGCAGGGCCGTCATCTGCCCGGCGCGCGGCCGGATATGCACGGGTTTGAAAGCTCACCACGACCGGCCGCCGCTTTCCCCTCGTTCCTCAGTCGGGGTCGGGGACGTCGTCGTAGTCGATGTCGCCCTCCTCCGCGCGGCGCAGCCCGATGTCCTCCACCCAGGCGCCGGCGAACCGGCGGATCTCCCAGAGCCGCTCGCCCCGCACGCCGTGGGCCTCGAAGTCCTCGTCGGCGATCAGGGCGACGAACTCCAGCCGCATCACCAGCTCGGCGAGCGAGAACCCCTCGTCGTACCGGCGGGCGAGGTGTTCGAGTTCGCGAAAACCGTACGGCTCGGAGACCGAGGCGACGTCGATGACGTCGCGGGCGAGACCGCGCTCGTGCAGTGCCCACACTCGCGGGCCGACCTCGGCTCCCGGTCCACACGGCGAGGGCGACGGCGAGGGCATCGGCGGTTCAGCGGCGGGAGCGGCGGCGGGTGGAGGGGAGGTCATGACGGCCGGAGACGAACTCCTGGAAGGCGATCTTGCCGCGGATCACCGGGCGGCGCCAGCGCTCCTCGCGGCGCTCGGCCCTGGCCATCTTGCGGAGCCGCGGGTGCCGGGCGCCCGGGGCGAAGAACCAGTGTGCCCAGGGCGATCCCGGGCGGGCCAGCCGCACGGCCCCCGGCACCAGGAGGATCGGCACGAACAGCCCGACCAGGCCCGTCCAGATCTTGCCCTTGAGCAGCGTGACCACGGCGAGCCCGAGGTTGGTAACGATGAGGCCGGCGGTCAGCCAGGTGCCCCTGGGGGTGCCGTCGGAGTTCTCCCAGCCGAGGGGGCGCAGGCCGAGCAGGAGCAGGCCGGTGATCGCGACGGCGATGAACACCGCGTCCACGGAGGCTCGGCCCTCCTCCTCCCAGTAGACGTCGCGCAGGTGCAGGATCAGCGCGAACTCGTCGAGGACGAGGGCGGCGCCGATACCGAAGATCGCCGCCGTCACCGCGTACCAGCCCTCGGAGACCCCGGAGACGACGAGGCCGGACACCCCGCCGAGCAGGGTCAGCACCACGCCGAACACCACATGGTGAATGTGCATCTCGCCGACGTTGACGTTACGGAACCAGCCGATCTTGGCCCGGATGAGCCGGACGTTGATCCTGGTGAACACGAAGGCGACGATCAGCGCGACAAAGAAACAGAACAGCGGCAGCCGTTCTGTTTCCATGATCCGATCTCGGAACACATCCCCCACCGTTTTATCAGGCTATGCGAGGAAGCCCCGTAGCAGCGCGGCGGTGCCCTCAAGGTGCTCGGCCACGGCGCGGCGCGCGCCCTCGGGGTCGCCGGCCAGGATCGCCGTCACGATCGCCTCGTGCTGGATCGCGGCGTGCTCGATGTTGCGCCGGAGCACCGGGATGGCGTTGAGCAGGTCGGTGACCCGCAGCCGGGCGTCGGCGCAGGCCGCGGCGAGCAGCGGGGAGCCGGTCAGCTCGGCGATGGCCAGGTGGAAGGCCGTGTCGAGACGGCGGTAGTCGTCGGGCCCCGCCGAGTTGACCTCACGCAGCCGCTCCCGCAGGGCGTCGCGCCGCTCCTCGGTGAGCGTGGTGGTGGCGAGCACCTGGGCGGCGCCGCACTCCACGGCCATCCTGAAGGTGAGCGCGTCGCCCAGGTCGTCGGTGCCCATGTCGGCGACCGCCCTGCGCAGGTCGTCACGGCGCGGGCGCGGCGGGGTGTAGGTGAGAAAGGCGCCGCCGTACCTGCCACGGCGCACGGTGAGGTAGCCCGCCTCCGCCAGGGCGCGGATGGCCTCGCGCAGAGTGACCCTGCTGATCCCGAGCTGGGCGGCGAGTTCCCGCTCGGGCGGCAGCTTCTCGGCTACCAGCCCCAGCTTGATGACCTGGAGCAGGCGCTCCACGGTCTCCTCGAACGCGTTACCCGCGCGCACCGGCCGCAGCACGGTCGCCAGTCGCGACACCTCGTCCAATTGATCTCCTCCGACCCTTGACAATGCTCCCCCCGCTACACGTCAATGGTCTGACACTAGCCCAATAAGACTCCGGCGAGGAGGGCGTGTGGACGTCCGCGAGCTTCACGACGAGGTGCGGGCAGGACGGATCGACACCGTGCTGCTGGCGATCGTCGACATGCAGGGCCGCCTGCAGGGGAAACGCCTGTCGGCACGTTACTTCCTGCAGGAGGTGCTGGGACATGCCTCCGAGGGATGCAACTACCTGCTCGCGGTCGACGTCGACATGAACACGGTCGACGGCTACGCGATGTCCTCCTGGGAGCGGGGATACGGCGACTTCGTCATGAAACCCGACGTGTCCACCCTGCGCCGGGTGCCGTGGCAGGAGGGGACGGCCCTGGTGATGGCCGACCTGCTCTGGGAGGACGGCTCCGACGTGGCCGCCTCGCCGCGGCAGATCCTGCGCCGGCAACTCGCCCGGCTGGCCGAGCGGGGCTGGGGGGCGTTCGTCGGGACCGAGCTGGAGTTCGTGATCTTCAACGACAGCTACGAGGACGCCTGGCGCGGCGGTTACCGTGACCTGACGCCCGCCAACCTCTACAACGTCGACTACTCCCTCCTCGGCACCGCCAGGGTCGAGCCGCTGCTGCGCAGGATCAGGCTCGGCATGGAGGGCGCGGGCATGTACGTCGAGTCGGCCAAGGGCGAGTGCAACCTCGGCCAGCACGAGATCGCCTTCCGCTTCGGCGAGGCCCTGTCCAGCTGCGACGACCACGCCGTCTACAAGAACGGCGCCAAGGAGATCGCCGCCCAGGAGGGCATGTCGATCACCTTCATGGCCAAACCGAACCAGCGCGAGGGCAACTCCTGCCACATCCACATCTCGCTCAGGGACACCGCCGGAGAGCCGGTCATGGCGGGTTCCGAGGCGCACGGACTGTCCGCGACGGGACAGCACTTCATCGCCGGTCAGCTCGCCCTCATGCGCGAGCTGACCCTGCTGTACGCGCCGAACGTCAACTCCTACAAGCGGTACGTGCCGGGCAGCTTCGCCCCCACCGCCGTCAAGTGGGGCGTGGACAACAGGACGTGCGCGCTGCGCCTGGTCGGCCACGGCCCCTCGCTGCGGATCGAGAACCGGGTGCCCGGCGGCGACGTCAACCCCTACCTGGCGGTCTCGGCACTGGTCGCGGCCGGGCTGCACGGCATCGAGAACGAACTGCCGCTTGAGGAGGCGGTCACGGGGAACGCCTACACCTCGGGCGCGGAGACCGTCCCGCACACCCTGCGGGACGCGCTGGAGCTCTGGGAGGGCTCCGCGTTCGCGGCCTCCGTCTTCGGCGAGGACGTCGTGGCGCACTACGCGAACAACGCCCGGACCGAGCTGGCCGCCTTCGACGCGGCGGTGACCGACTGGGAGCTGTTCCGAGGATTCGAACGGATGTGACGGTGAAGATCATAAATCCGGCGACAGAAGAGGTGATCGCCGAGGTCGAGATGGCGGACGCCGCCGAGGTCGACAGGGCGGTGGAGCGCGCGAGAAGGGCCTTCGCCACCTGGCGGAGCGTCGGCCCTTCCGACCGGGCCCGGCTGCTGCGCCGGTTCGCCTCGCTGGTGCGCGAGCACGCCGAGGAACTGGCCCTGCTGGAGGTCGCGGGCGCCGGGCACACGATCGGCAACGCCCGCTGGGAGGCGGGCAACGTCGCCGACGTGCTCGACTTCTACGCCGGGGCGCCCGAGCGTGACCACGGCCTGCAGATCCCGGTGCCCGGCGGCCTCGACGTCACCTTCAAGGAACCGCTGGGCGTCGTCGGCGTGATCGTGCCGTGGAACTTCCCGATGGTCATCATGACCTGGGGGACGGCCCCGGCGCTGGCCGCGGGCAACACCGTGATCGTCAAGCCCGCCGAGTGGACACCGCTGACCGCCCTGCGGGTGGCCGAGCTGGCCCTGGCCGCCGGGCTGCCCGAGGGGGTGTTTCAGGTCCTGCCCGGCGCCGGAGAGGTCGCGGGCGCCCGGCTGGTCGAGCACCCGGACGTGGCGAAGATCGTGTTCACCGGCTCCACCGAGGTGGGCAAGGAGATCGCCGCCGTCTGCGCCGGGCAGGTCAAGCGGCTCACCCTGGAGCTGGGCGGCAAGAGCGCCAACGTGGTCTTCGCCGACGCCGACCTGGAACGGGCGGCGGCGACCGCGCCGTACGCGGTCTTCGACAACGCGGGCCAGGACTGCTGCGCGCGCTCCCGGATCCTGGTCGAGCGCTCGGTGCACGACGAGTTCCTGGCCCGGTTCGGCGAGGCCGTGCTGAAGGTCAGGGTCGGCGACCCCCGCGACGAGAGCACCGAGATGGGCCCGCTGATCAGCGCCGAACACCGGGAGCGGGTGGCCTCCTACGTCACCGAGCCGCCCCACCTGCGGGGCGCGTGCCCGTCGGGGCCGGGGTTCTGGTTCCCGGCGACGGTCCTGACCCCGACCTCGGCCGACGACCGGGCGTTCACCGAGGAGATCTTCGGACCGGTGGTGTCGGTGCTGCCGTTCGACGACGAGGCGGACGCCGTGCGGATCGCCAACGACACCCCGTACGGCCTGAGCGGATCCATCTGGACCCGTGACGTCGGCCGGGCGCTCCGGGTGGCCAGGGCCGTCGAGGCGGGCAACCTGAGCGTCAACTCACATTCGAGCGTCCGCTACTGGACCCCGTTCGGCGGTTTCAAGCAGTCGGGCCTCGGCCGCGAGCTGGGACCGGACGCCCTGTCCGCGTTCACCGAGACCAAGAACGTCTTCATTTCCGAGGAGTAGAAGCGATGCTGCGTTTGCAGGACCGGGTGGCCGTCATCACCGGCGCCGGTAGCGGGATCGGCCTGGCCACCGCGCGCCGGTTCGCCGAGGAGGGCGCCCGCGTCGTGTGCGTGGACCTGGACGAGACGACCGGCGCGGCGGCCGCGGCCGAGGTCGGCGGCCTGTTCGTGAAGGCCGACGTGACCAGCGAGGACGACGTCGTCCGGATGTTCCAGACCGCGTTCGACAGCTACGGCAGCGTGGACATCGCGTTCAACAACGCGGGCATCTCACCGCCGGAGGACGACTCGATCCTGGAGACCGGCATCGACGCCTGGCGCCGGGTCCAGGAGGTCAACCTCACCTCCGTCTACCTGTGCTGCAAGCACGCCATCCCGTACATGCGGCGGCAGGGCAAGGGGTCGATCATCAACACCGCGTCGTTCGTGGCCGTGATGGGCTCGGCGACCAGCCAGATCTCCTACACCGCCTCCAAGGGCGGGGTGCTGGCGATGTCGCGCGAGCTGGGCGTGCAGTTCGCCCGCGAGGGCATCCGGGTCAACGCGCTCTGCCCCGGCCCGGTCAACACCCCGCTGCTGCAGGAGCTGTTCGCCAAGGACCCCGAGCGGGCACAGCGCCGCCTGGTGCACATCCCGATCGGCCGCTTCGCCGAGGCGACCGAGATCGCCGCCGCGGTGGCGTTCCTCGCCTCGGACGACGCGAGCTTCGTCACCGGCGCGGAGTTCCTGGTGGACGGCGGCATCTCGGGCGCCTACGTCACGCCACTCTGACCGCTCCCCGCCATCTCCGCCCCCGCCACCTTCGCGACCGGCGGTGGCGGGATTTGCCCAGGCCATACCCTGGCCCCGATAACGTGCGAGGACGTGGGCGGATGTCCCATGTCCCCGGCGTCCGCGTGAGAAAGAGATCATGTCCCGTCCCGTCATCGGCATCACCTGCTACGTCGAGCCCGCGAGGTTCACCGTCTGGGAGACGACCACCGCGCTGCTGCCGTACGACTACGTCGACCACGTGGCCCGCGCGGGCGGGCAGCCGGTGATCCTGCCGCCCGCGGGCGACCCCGCGACGCTCGTGGAGCGCCTGGACGGGCTGATCCTGGCCGGCGGCGGGGACGTCGGCCCGGAGCGGTACGGGCAGGAGCCGCATGAGCGGACCGGCTACGTCCGGCCGTTCCGCGACGACGCCGAACTGGGACTGGTCCGGGCGACGCTGGAGCGGGACCTGCCCTTCCTCGGCATCTGCAGGGGCATGCAGATCCTGAACGTCGCCCTCGGCGGCGGCCTCCACCAGCACCTGCCCGACGTGGTGGGCCACCAGGGGCACGCCCCGGCCCCCGGCAGCTACGGCAGGATGCCGGTGCGGCTCGCCCCCGGCAGCCTGACCTCGAAGGTCTTCGGGACCGAGACCGTGGACGTGGCCCACTACCACCACCAGGCCGTTGACCTGCTCGCCGAGGGCCTGACCGTGACCGCCCACGCCGAGGACGGCACGGTGGAGGCCGTGGAGGTGGAGGATCATCCGTTCGCCCTCGCCGTCCAGTGGCATCCCGAGACCGACGACGAGTCGGCCCTGTTCGAGGCGCTGGTCCGGCACGCCCGCTGCTGAGTGATTCGTGAAGGCCGGTGCGCGCCCGGGGATTTCGCTCGGCCGGTGCGGGCGGTTAGGCTGGCCTGCGACACCGATGAACCCCGCGCGGGAGAGTGTCCTGACATCCAGGCCAGGACCCCTGAAGGAGCAAGCCCTCCCCGCGAACCTCTCAAGGCAAAGGACCGTGCGGGTAGGTGCCTCTGGAAAGCAGGTCCCACGACCTCGCCGAAGGTGAAAGTCCGGTAAAACCCGGATGAAACTCTCAGGCACCAATGACAGAGGGGGAGGATGATCTCATCTGTCCCTTGTCTGAGGTGCGAACATGTCCCGACCTACGCCGCTGCGCGGCGTGCACGAGTCCCTCGGCGCGACGCTGACCGACTTCGCGGGCTGGCTGATGCCGCTCCGCTACGGCAGCGAGTCCGCCGAGCACAACGCGGTCCGCCAGGCGGCCGGCCTGTTCGACCTCTCCCACATGGGTGAGATCTTCGTGACCGGCCCGCAGGCCGCCGAGGCCCTCGACTACGCGCTGGTCGGCCACCTCTCCGCGCTGGCGCCCGGCCGCGCCCGCTACACGATGATCGTCGACGCCGGGGGCGGCGTGCTGGACGACCTGATCGTCTACCGGCTGGCCCCCGAAGAGTTCATGGTCGTCGCCAACGCCTCCAACTACCCCCGGGTGGCCGCCGAGCTGACCGAGCGCGCCAAGGACTTCGACGCCGCGGTGCGGGACCGCTCCGAGGAGTACGCGCTGGTCGCCGTCCAGGGGCCGCGCTCGGTGGAGATCCTGAGCACTCTCACCGACGCCGACCTGGACGGGCTCGGGTACTACGCGGGCCTGCCCGCCGTGGTGGCCGGACACGAGGTCCTCGTCGCCCGCACCGGATACACCGGCGAGGACGGCTTCGAGCTGTTCGTCGCGGCCTCGGCGGCGGAACCCCTCTGGACCGCCCTCATCGAGGCGGGCGCACCGCACGGGCTGGTCCCCGCCGGCCTGTCCGCGCGCGACACCCTCCGGCTGGAGGCGGGCATGCCGCTCTACGGCAACGAACTCTCCGCGGACCTCACTCCGTTCGACGCCGGGCTCGGCCGTGTGGTGAGGTTTGACAAGCCGGGCGACTTCGTCGGCCGGGCCGCCCTCGAACCGCTCAGGGACGTCCCGCCGGCCCGTCGTCTGGTCGGCCTGGTCGCGAGCGGCCGCAGGGTGCCCCGGCACGGGTATCCGGTGGTGGTCGCCGATGACGGCACGGTCGCCGGGGAGGTCACCAGCGGGGCGCCCTCCCAGACACTGGGCAGGCCCATCGCCATGGCCTACGTGGACAGCGGCCTGTCGTCGGGGCTGGCCGTCGACATCCGGGGCAGCCGCGAGCCGGTCGAGGTCGTCGAACTGCCTTTCTACAGGAGGAAAAAATGAGCAGCATTCCCGAGGACCTGCACTACACCAAGGAACACGAGTGGATCGGCGGCGTCGACGACGGCCTGACCCTCACCGTGGGCATCACCGCCTACGCCGCCGAGGCGCTGGGCGACGTGGTCTACGTGCAGGTACCCGAGGTAGGCGCGTCGATCGCCACCGGTGACGCCGTCGGCGAGGTCGAGTCGACCAAGTCGGTGAGTGACATCTTCGCACCGGTCACCGGCGAGGTCGTGGAGGTCAACCAGGCGGTCGTGGACGACCCCTCGCTGGTCAACAGCGACTCCTACGGCGACGGCTGGCTGTTCCGGGTACGTCTTGAGGGCTCCGCCGACGACCTGCTGTCGCCGGAGGAGTACACCGCGCTCACCTCGGGTGAGTCATAAGTTCGACGCCTCGCGTCACGGTCACGCGCGTCCCCGGGCGCGCGTGACCGTCCACGCTGGAAGGATTCAGATGACGATCAGTGTCTTCGATCTCTTCAAGATCGGAATCGGCCCGTCCAGCTCGCACACCGGCGGCCCGATGGCCGCCGCCCACAAGTTCGCCCGGGGTCTGCACCGGGACGGGCTGCTGGAGAAGACCGCGCGGGTGAGCGCCATCCTGTACGGCTCGCTCGGGCTGACCGGCAAGGGCCACGGCAGCGACAAGGCGGTGCTGCTCGGCCTGTCGGGCGAGAAACCCGAGCTGGTCGACGTCGACACGGTCGACGAGCGGCTGGCCGCCATGCGCGCCTCGGGCACCGTCCGCCTGTACGGCTCCCACGAGATCCCCTTCGTCATCGGCGAGGACCTCGTCTTCGAACGCAAGATCTCGCTCCCCCACCACCCCAACGGCATGCGCTTCACCGCCCTGTCGGAGTCCGGCGAGACGCTGCGCGAGAAGGTCTACTACTCGGTGGGCGGCGGCTTCGTCGTCGACGAGAACGCCACCGGCGCCGACCGGATCAAACCCGACGACACGGTCCTGCCGCACCCCTTCACCACGGCCGCGGAGCTGCTCGCCCAGTGCGCGGAGACCGGGCTGTCGATCTCCGGGCTGATGCTGGAGAACGAACGGGCGTTCGGCCGCACCGAGGCCGAGATCCGCGCCCAGCTGCTCGTCCTGTGGCAGGTCATGAGCGAGTGCGTGCGACGGGGCATCGGCAAGGAGGGCGTGCTGCCCGGCGGCCTGAAGGTCCGCCGCCGCGCCCACCAGCTCCACCGGCAACTGCGGAGCGAGCCGGGAGAGAAGGACTCGCTGCAGACGATGGACTGGGTCTCGCTGTTCGCCCTCGCGGTCAACGAGGAGAACGCCGCCGGCGGCCGGATCGTCACCGCGCCCACCAACGGCGCCGCGGGCATCATCCCCGCCGTGCTCACCTACTACGACCGCTTCGTCCGCGAATCCGATGACGAGGGGGTGATCCGCTTCCTGCTGACCGCGGGGGCGATCGGCGTGCTGTTCAAGGAGAACGCCTCCATCTCCGGGGCCGAGGTGGGCTGCCAGGGGGAGGTCGGCTCCGCCTGCTCGATGGCCGCCGCCGGGCTCACCGAGGTGATGGGCGGCACCCCCGAGCAGGTCGAGAACGCCGCCGAGATCGGTATCGAGCACAACCTGGGGCTGACCTGCGACCCGATCGGCGGCCTGGTGCAGATCCCGTGCATCGAGCGCAACGCCGTCGCCTCGATCAAGGCCATCGCCGCGGCCAGGATCGCGCTGCGCGGCGACGGCCGCCACTTCGTCTCGCTGGACAAGGCCATCAAGACGATGCGCGACACCGGCCGCGACATGCTCGACAAGTACAAGGAGACCAGCCGCGGCGGGCTCGCGGTGAACGTCATCGAGTGCTGAACGCTTCCCCAGATCCACGCTTCAGATGAGGAACGCCGCATAGAACTCGATCGCCGCCAAATTTCGCATCACGTATGGGCCCCTCCCGTCCCGCGCCTATGCTGGGTGGCCATGTCCGCGGGACTCGGGAGGTCGTGGTGGTAACGGGAACGCACCCGGCGAACCGTGCCTCGCGGGTGCTCCGTTTCTTCGGGGCACACTGGCTCTTCATCGCCGCCCTGCTGGCCGGCGGCTGCCTGCGCGCCCTGGCCGTGCTCGGCTACCGGCCCGCCCTGTGGTTCTGGGCCGACTCCTTCGTCTACCTGAACGCCGGGCTCGACCCTCGCCCCCTGGAACCCCGTCCCGGGGGCTACTCGCTGTTCCTGTGGATCCTCAAGCCGCTGGCCAGCGTCCAGGCCGTGGTCGTCGTCCAGCACCTGCTCGGGCTGGCCGTGGCGCTCTGCGTCTACCTGCTGCTGCGCAGGCTGGGCCGCCTGCCGGGATGGGGCGCGACGCTCGCCGCGCTGCCGGTGCTGCTGGACGCCCACCAGATCCAGCTCGAACACCTCGTCATGGCGGACCTGCTCTTCCAGTTCCTGGCGGTGCTGGCGGTCACCCTGCTGCTGTGGCGGCAACGCCCGGCCGCCTGGGTCGCGGCGCTGGCCGGCCTGCTGCTGGCCGCCGCGACGGTCACCCGGACCATCGGGCTGCCGCTGATCGCCGTGGCGCTGGTCTGCCTGGTGATCCGCCGGGCCGGGTGGCGGGCGGTCGTCTCCGCGACCCTGACCGCCGCCATCGGCCTGGGCTCGTACGCCGCCTGGTTCGAATCCGAGCACGGCAGCTACGCGCTGACCCGGGGCAACACCTTCCTGTGGGCGCGGACGATGACCTTCGCCGACTGCGCCAGGATCCAGCCGACCGGCCCCGAGGCGGCCCTGTGCCCCGTCGAACCGGTGGGACAGCGCGCGGCGCCGCCGGTCTACATCTGGGACGGCGCCTCACCGCTGAACAAGGTCAAGGGCGGCTGGGCCGAGCGCGACGCGCTCGCCGGCGCCTTCGCCACCCAGGCCATCAAGGCCCAGCCGCTGGACTTCCTGCGGGCGGGCCTCGACGACGCGGTCCACATCTTCGACTGGACCCGGCGCGTCTACCCGACCCCCGGACCGCAGAGCGCCTACGTCTTCCCCGACACGCTGCGCCCCTTCCCCACCGAGGCCGCCTCGCAGGGGAAGACCGCCGAGCAGCTGACCGTGGCCTACCAGGGCGTCTCGGGAGCGCCGACGATGGCCGAGCCGTACGCGGGCTGGTTGCGCGGTTACCAGGAGTACGGCTTCGTGCGCGGCCCGTTCCTCGCGGTGATCTGCCTGATCGGCCTGGTCGGCGTGCTGATGCGGCTGCGGCGGCTCGGCGGCGCGGTGCTGCTGCCCTGGGCCGCGGGGACCATGCTGCTGATCCTGCCGCCCTTCATCGCGGCCTTCGACCACCGCTACGTGGTGCCCGCGCTCCCGCTGGTCTGCCTGGCCGCCGGGCTGGCCTTCGGCGTCCGGCACCAGGAGAGTACCCCCGAGGAACCGGCGGAGGAGGAACCGGACTTCGAACCGGACTACGGCAGGACCGCCGAGCGGCCGGTGTACGCGAGCCCCGTCGCGGAGCCGGCGTACGACAGGTCAGCGGCGGCGGACGTGCAGACGAACCATCGCGCCGAGTTCTACCTCCCCGAGAGCCCGTCTGACCTTCCCCACCGCGTCCTTGTTCAGCCGCGCCACGAGCCTGCCGACATCGGTCCCCGGCGCGCAGCCCACACTGATTCGCAACCGCTCGTGCCTTACGTACCTGACCCGAATCCGGACGAGCCCTTCGACTTCTTTAAGGGCAACAGCGAGCATGGCGGTCCCCGTTCCGGTCCGCCCGCCCCACCGTCCCCAGCCCAGGGCGTGTAGCAGCCACCGCACCGCCAGCAGCGCGAGCACCACCAGCAGCAGCCCGACCAGCCAGCCCAGCCACGGATGCGCGGCCAGCCAGCCGGGGAACCCCCCGCGCACGAGCCTGGCCCCGGGCGGCTGACCGGGCAGGTCGCCACGTCCCCGCAGGAAGGTGTAGAGACCGGCGCAGACCAGCACCGCGCCGGTGACGGCCAGGCCGATCCGGTTGCCGAGATACGGTCTCATCTGACCCTCCGCCTGCGCAGCCGCACCACGACGTCGCCCGCGCACATCGCGCCCAGGCCCGCCATCCGGTCGCCCACCGCCGCGCCCACCCCGCGCAGCACCGGCCCGGTCCGCTCGGCCTCGGTGAACACGGTGACCTCGACGATCCGCGACGCGAGCCGGACCCGTGCCCCGCTCACCTCCTCCACCGACGCCGCCGCCTCCCCCAGCGTGCGGCAGAGCCCGGACCTGGTGATCCCGATCACCATGTGCGGATCTCCCGACTCCAGCGGCACCAGCCTGGGTCGTCCCGGCAGGGCCGCGAGCCCGAGCATCAGCAGGCCCGCCGCCATGGCGAGCACCGCCATGGCGAACACGACGGGGTCCGACCAGCTCCACGAGCCGGCCCCGTTGACGAGCCGCCGGTAGGGCATTCGCGCGACGGGCGACTCCATCAGCAGGCCCACGGTCACCGAGGCCGAGACCGACAGCACGACGGACGCCACCAGCGCCGCCGGCACGCCCGCCGGGGTTCTCCCCGGCCGAAGCAGCCGCACCGACCTGCGGCGGACGTCCTGAAACTGCTCGGCCGCCCTGCCTCCCGCGCTCCCGGTGCTCCCCGAGCCCGCCAGGACGTCCTGGAGAGTAGTCGTCATTCGGTCAGGTGTACGCGTTCCGGCGGGGTCGAGGCCGGGATCAACCGCCCTCTTGCGCGATCTTGGGACCCTCCTGGTGGGAGTATTGAGCACCTCTCCAGCAACATGAATACTACTCATATTCTTTCGAGCCAGGTTATCCTGCGAACATGGACGACCTCCAGCGCTACAACCGGGCCACCGCACACCTGGACCCCCCCTTCGCCGTCCTCGACCTGCCCGCCCTGCGCGCCAACGCCGAGGGAATGCTCCACCGGGCTCACGGCAAGCCGATCAGGGTCGCGAGCAAGTCCATCAGGTCCCGGGCCGTGCTCGAACGGATCCTCGCCATGGACGGCTTCACCGGGATCATGGCCTTCACCCTCCCCGAGGCCCTCTGGCTGGTCTCCACCGGAATGCGGAACGTGCTCGTCGCCTACCCCACGGTGGACCGCGCCGCGCTCGCCGAGCTGGCCGCCGAACCGCTCGCCGCACGGGAAATCACCATCATGGTGGACCGGATCGACCACCTCGACCTCGTCGACTCCGCCGTCGCCGGCGTCCACGACCGCCAGGAGATCCGGCTCTGCCTCGACATCGACGCGGGCTACCTCGCCTTCGGCGGCCGGTTCCGGGCGGGCGTCCGCCGCTCCCCCATCCGCGAGAGCGACCAGGCCGCCGACCTGGCCACCCAGATCGCCAAACGCCCCGGATTCCGCCTCGTGGGCCTGATGGCGTACGAGGCGCAGATCGCCGGGGTCGGCGACGACCCCCCCGGCAAGCCCGCCCTCACCCGGGCCATCCGCCTGATGCAGACCCGCTCCCAGCGCGAGCTGATCACCCGCAGGGGCCGGATCGTCCAGGCCGTCCGCCAGATCACCGACCTGGAGTTCGTCAACGGCGGCGGCACCGGCAGCATCGAGAAGACCGCCAGGGAAAGAGCCATCACCGAGATCGCCGCCGGCTCCGGCTTCTTCCACCCCCGCCTGTTCGACTTCTACCGGGGCTTCGGCGGCCACCCCGCCGCCCTCTTCGCCCTGCCCGTCGTACGCCGCCCCGCACCCGGCGTCGTCACGGTCCTCGGCGGCGGCTACCCGGCCTCCGGTGCCCCCGGCGCCGACCGCCTGCCCCAGCCCTACCTGCCGTGCGGGCTGCGATACGACCCCAACGAGGGAGCCGGCGAGGTCCAGACCCCCCTGGTCGGACCGGCCGCCGAGGACCTGCGCACCGGCGACCGGGTCTGGTTCAGGCACGCCAAGGCCGGCGAGCTCTGCGAGCGCTTCGCCGGCCTGCACCTGATCGACGGGGACAGGGTCGTGGACGAGGTCCCCACCTACCGGGGCGAAGGCCGCACCTTCCTCTGACCCGCCCCCGTGCACGCGGAGCAGGCACCTCGCCCACCGGCGGGTGCCCGCTCGTGTCTCATCCCCCACCCTCCGGCCCCGGAAGCCCGCGCTGCCCCGCGCCCGGAGAGGCCCCCGTACGGGGCTCAGCGGAAACCTCTAGAAGCCCAGGTCGAGGTCGTACCACCTGCTGCACTTGTAGGTGGACCAACCCCGGTAGCTGATCTGGCAGGTCTTCACCCGCACCTCGCTGACATCGTGCGCCGTGACGCGGAAGTACTTGGTGTCGTCATAGCCGCACTGCTTCACCCGCTTGATGACATTCCAGTCCTCGTCATCGGACGAGGCGGCCTGCACCTCGAAGTAGGCACACCGCCCGCCCCGGGCCAGCGAACGCCGGTCACCGTCGTACAGCCCGCCCCGCAGCACGAACGTGTTCTCATCCTCGTCGTCGCCCTCGACCGAGTATTCGGCCTCGACCGTGGCCAGCCCGTTCCTGGACTCCTGGTCGAAGCTGTCGTCGAAGTCACGCGCGGCCGACGCCGGCGCCGACGCCGCGAAGGCGGCCGGAGCCACCGTCAGCATGAGACCGGTGGTCGCCGCCACCGCGACCGCAGCGCGAATGATGCTTTTCACGGATTTACCCTCCCTTTTCCTTGCTCGCAATATTCCGCGAGCAAGGAAAAGGGCACATGAGTAAACCCCTACTCAATTCGGGGCCGCCGATCACCGGCGACGGCGCCGCCACAACATGATCACCGCACTGACCGCCAGCAGCGTACCCACGCCGATCAGGATCGGCGCCAGCTCAGGCCGGTCGTCCGCCCACAGGTCCTCAGGCTCGCCCTCGGCCCTGACCGGCCTCGGCCCCGCCACACCGCCCACCAGATCACCGACCTGGGCGACAAAATGCTCGGCATTCGCCCTGACCTTCGCCACGCCACGCTCCGCGACCCGCTTGGGGTTCACCCGGTCCGCGATGGCGTCCACCGTCTGGGCCAACTCCGCGCGCGTGCGCTCGATCTGCCGCTCCAACTCCGCGGGATCGGTGTCCGCCATGGCTCTCCTCCCCTACTCCTTGACATCGATCAGTCTGTCAGGTCCGGCCCACCCACGGCACTTCGGACAGGCCGGTAAGTTGACCTGGGAACCATTCCTCGGAGGGACATCATGAAACTCGAGCCGGGCGACGCCGCCCCGGACTTCACGCTTCCGGCCGCCGACGGCACCACCGTGTCGCTTGAGCAGTACCGCGGCAGGCGCGTCATCCTCTACTTCTACCCCGCCGCGATGACCCCGGGCTGCACCAAACAGGCCTGCGACTTCCGCGACAGCCTGGCCTCGCTCGGCTCGGCCGGCCTCACCGTGCTCGGCGTCTCGAAGGACACCCCCGCCAAGCTCGCCAAGTTCGTCGAGCGCGACGCCCTGACCTTCCCGCTCCTGTCCGACCCCGCGCTGGAGGTCCACAAGGCCTACGACGTCTACGGGGAGAAGATGATGTACGGCAAGACGACGGTCGGGGTCATCCGCTCCACCTTTGTCATCGACGCCGACGGCAAGATCGAGAAGGCTCTCTACAACGTGAAGGCGACCGGCCACGTGGCCCGGCTCCGCCGCGAACTCGGCGTCGATTAAATCCCTTTTTTAGCCATTTATCATGACATGGGCACGCGTCGAGAATTGTCGTACCCGTTACCTAGACTTGACGCGTGCCCGTCAAATACAAATACACCCCCGAAATGCTGGCGGAGGCCGCGGCCGACTCCCTCAGCATCGCCGACGTCCTCCGCCGCCTCGGCATCACCATCGCGGGCGGCAACCACGCCCACATCAGCCGCCAGCTGAAGCGCTTCGGAATCGACACGTCGCACTTTCGCAGGGTCTCCCCCAACAGAGGGAAGCCCTCCCCACGACGCAGTCGCCCGGAACAGGTTCTCGCCATACGATCGGAGGGCAGCCCTCGCCCAGACCCCGGGCAGCTCAGGCGCAGCTTGATCGAGATCGGGATGCCATACCGCTGCGCGGGCTGTAGGATCGAGGGCGCCCGGCAAGGTCAGGCATTGACACTGCACGTTGACCATATCAATGGCAACTGGCTGGACAACAGAAAAGAAAACCTGCGCTTTCTCTGCCCCAATTGCCATTCACAGACAGAGAATTTCGCAGGCAAGAATAGGGGTCGTAGCCCAACGGCAGAGGCCACGGTTTTAGGTACCGTCCAGAGCGGGTTCGAATCCCGTCGACCCCACAAAACAATTCAAAGCCAACCGGTCGACACGAAGTCGATGGACACCAGCATAACAATATCGGCCCAGGATTCATTCTTCATAGAATATTGCCGGACCGAAAGACGCTTCGCGTCGAGATCTGCGGTCATACGCAGAGCCATTCAATTGCTGCGCGAATCCGTCCTCGCGGAAGACCGTGCCGCCGCGTCCGGTGTGGCGGGTGAGGCCGGGGATGCACGTTCGGGTGGCTTCGCCGTGGGAGACGGCTTCGGTGAGTCACCCGTGTGAGCTCCGGTCGACCGCTCGTGGGACCGGCGTCGCCCGGAACGGCACGATGTCCACCGCTGGACGGGAAAAACCCTGTGGATCCGCGCGGGTAACCGGGTGATTCGGGTGAGATCACCGAAGCATCCGAGCGGGCGCGGAGCGGTATCCGATGTGGCGGCTCCATCAGGTGTGGCGGGGGGAACGGGGAAAACGTCAGGTCGCGCGGCGTGGTCTAAATGCCGCGCGACCCAGCGTCGTTGTGACTGATCATCACAAACTGTCTCCCTTTACTCACCCCGGAGGGTGCTCCCATAAACCATGGTGCCGCAGGGGCCGTAAAGGCTCTGTAAGTCGTGCCGGATGTGCGACCTGGGTCGTACATCGGGCTCCCCCTTCAGGGGGAAGGGCGGTGATCTGCGTATACGTATCGTGGTGGTGTGTTCGGCAGATTACGCGCCTGGAGCAGGCGCCATCCCGGGATTACGGACGCGCTGTGGCTGAGCCCGTTCCTGCTGATCTCGGTGCTCAATGTCTGGGCCGTCGGGACGGGTGACCTGGTGGCGTTGGGAACGACGAGGCTTGGGTCGTGGGGGTTCGCGGGGCTGGGGTTGTTGCTGTTCGTGCCGCTGCTCTGGTTGCGGCAGCGTCCCGTCACGGTCTTCGTGATCATCTCGCTGACCTGTTTCCTGCAGTGGCTTCTCGGTGTGCAGCCCTTGTTCTTCAATATCTCGGTGCTCGTCGCCATGTACGGTGTGGCGTCGCGGCGCCCGCTGCGCTGGGCGGTCGGCGCGGGTCTGGTGGTGGAGTTGGGGCTGGCTCTGGCGTTCGCGCGGTTGGCGCCGGAACTCGATGTGAGTGCCTTCGCCACGGCCTCGGCGTTCGCGGTGGCGATCTGGATCGCGGGGATCTACGCGAACACCCGTCGCCGCTATCTGGAGGGGTTGGAGGAGCGGGCCGAGCGGGCGGAGCGGGAGCGTGATCAGCAGGCCCGGTTGGCGGCGGCGGCGGAGCGGGCTCGGATCGCCCGTGAGCTGCACGATGTGGTCGCGCACAATGTGAGCGTGATGATCGTTCAGGCGGACGGGGCGGGTTATGCGATCGAGCATGATCCGGAGCAGGCGCGTCAGGCGATGCGGGCGGTCTCGGCGACGGGGCGCGGGGCGCTGGCGGAGATGCGGCGGATGGTGGGTGTGTTGCGGGCCGATGGTGTGCAGGAGGAGTACGCTCCGCAGCCGAGCCTGTCGCAGTTGGACGATCTGGTGGCGCGGGTGCGTGCGTCCGGGCTGCCGGTGGAGTTTCGGGTGCTCGGGGTGCCGCGGAAGCTTCCTGAGGGGGAGCAGTTGACCGTCTATCGGATCGTGCAGGAGGCGCTCACCAATACTCTCAAGCACGGCGGTCCGGGGAGCAGGGCCGTGGTGGAGATGGAGTACGGCGTGCGGGAGTTGCTGTTGCGGGTGACCGACGACGGTCGTGGTGCCGCGGCGCCGCGGCGTGAGGGCGGGCACGGCCTGGTCGGCATGCGGGAGCGGGTCGCGCTGTTCGGTGGGAGTGTGGAGGCGAGGCCCGGTCCCGGTGGCGGTTTCCGGGTGGTGGCGCGGCTGCCGATCGGTGAGGCCGGGACGGGTCGGGCGGCTTGAGAGTGGGCGTCCGGGTCGGGTGTGGTGGCGATCGGGTGCGTTCGGTGGAGAACGGTCGGGCGTGTCCCGTGGAGAGCAGAACGGGTGTGGAGCGGTGAGCGACCGGGTGATTCGGGTGATGCTGGTCGACGATCAGGAGTTGCTGCGTACCGGGTTCCGGATGGTGCTCGGCGCCCATCCCGGTATCGAGGTCGTCGCGGAGGCGGGCAACGGGGCCGCCGCGGTGGAGGCGGTGCGGGCGGTCGAGGTCGACGTGGTGCTGATGGATGTGCGGATGCCGGTCATGGACGGGGTGGAGGCGACGCGGTTGATCTGTTCGGTGGCCGGAGGGCCTCGGGTGCTGATCCTGACCACGTTCGATCTGGACGAGTACGCGTTCGCGGCGTTGAAAGCGGGTGCGTCGGGGTTCCTGTTGAAGGATGTGCCGCCCGCCGATCTGGTGAGTGCGATCCATTCGGTGCACAGCGGGGACGCGGTGGTGGCGCCGAGCACGACGCGGCGGTTGCTGGAGCGGTTCACGGTGCATCTTCCCTCGGCGGGGGTGGCCGAGTCGGCCGCGCTGTCGGGGTTGACGGCGCGGGAGCGTGAGGTGCTGGTGCTGGTGGCGAGGGGGTTGTCGAACATGGAGATCGCCGGTCGGCTGGAGTTGGCGGAGGCGACCGTCAAGACGCATCTGGGCCGGGTGCTGGCCAAGCTGGGCCTGCGGGATCGGGCACAGGTCGTTGTGTATGCCTATGAATCCGGGCTCGTAACTCCACATTCGGCCGATTAGCATCGTCACATGACGGATCTCAGTGGTCGGCTCCGCGCATCGCATGCCGACCGTGACGCGGTCATCGAGCAGCTACGCGTGGCCGCGGGAGACGGGCGGCTCACGCTGGAGGAGCTGGAGGAGCGGATCGAGCAGGCGCAGTCCGCCAGGACGTACGACGACCTGAGGGCGCTGACCTCGGATCTGCCGGGAAACTCGTCGCCTGCCGTACCGGGTGGCAGCGGGGTTCTGGAGCTGCGGACGAAGCACGGATTGGCGCAGCGGACGGGTCACTGGGTGGTGCCCGCGCACATCGTGGCGAGTTGCGCTTCGGGCAGGGTGAAGATCGACTTCACCGGGGCGGTGTGCTCGCACCGTGAGGTGCTGCTGGAGGCGACCTGCGGGATGGGGGAGATCCGGGTGATCGTGCCGCGCGGGTGGACCGTGTGGGTCGACACGCTGACGACGAACATGGGCACGATCAGCAACAAGGCCACCGATCCGGGCCTTCCGGACGCGCCGACGCTGCGCGTCACCGGTACGGTCGGCCTGGGCCGCCTCAAGATCAGATACCCGCGGAAGTGACCTCCGGCGTGGGCGGGCCCCGATGGAAGTGAGGCTCAGGCCCGCGTGAGGCCCCGGTCACCTCGGCCGAATGGCCGAGGTCGTACTACGACGGAGGTGGCGCATGTCCCCCTCTGGACGCCCTCCACCGCACCGCAGGTCAGGCCTAAAGCCTGATGGATCCCACTTTCCCCATCAATAGCGTTTGGTGCGTCATAACGCCATACGTTGTTGAGGAGAACTGCCGTGACCATCACCGGAGAGGTCGGCGCGTGGGGCGCGCGTGGAAAAGGCGCGGAGCCGGCCGTGACGGCCAGGGGTCTCACGAAGGTGTACGGCCGGGGGGACACCGCCGTGCACGCGTTGCGCGGCGTGGACGTCTCGTTCTCGTCCGGCGCCTTCACCGCGATCATGGGGCCCTCGGGGTCGGGTAAGTCCACGCTGATGCACTGCCTGGCGGGGCTGGACACGGTGAGCGGCGGGCAGGTGCGCATCGGGGACGTGGAGCTCACCGGTCTCAACGACAGGCAGCTCACCCTGCTCCGCCGCGAGCGGATCGGCTTCGTCTTCCAGGCGTTCAACCTGCTGCCGACGCTGACCGCCGAGCAGAACATCCGGCTCCCGCTGGAGATCGCCGGGCGGCTGGCCGACCCCGAGCTGTTCGACCTGGTCGTGGCGACCGTGGGGCTGCGCGACCGGCTGGGGCACAAGCCCGCCGAGCTGTCCGGCGGCCAGCAGCAGCGGGTCGCGGTCGCCCGCGCCCTGATCAGCGGGCCACAGGTCATCTTCGCCGACGAGCCCACCGGCAACCTGGACTCGCGGAGCGGTGCCGAGGTGCTGTCGTTCCTGCGTACGTCGGTGCGTGAGCTCGACCAGACGATCGTGATGGTCACCCATGACCCGGTGGCTGCCTCCTACGCCGACCGGGTGGTCTTCCTCCGTGACGGCCTGCTGGTCAGTGAGCTGGTGGGGCCGACGCCGCAGTCGGTGCTGGACACGCTGATGAAGCTGGAGGCGTGAGGTGCTGAGGACGACGCTGGCCGGGTTGCGCGCGCACCGGCTGCGCCTGATGCTGACGTCGCTGGCGATCGCGCTGGGGGTGGGCTTCATCGCGGGGACGTTCGTACTGACCGACACCATCGAGGCGGGTTTCACCCAGAAGTTCGCGGCGGCGGCCGACCGGATCGACGTCGCGGTGCTCCCGCTGCCGGACAAGGGCGGTGAGGCGCCGGTCGTCTCCGACGCGACCCTGGAGAGGATCCGCGCCACGGAAGGTGTCGCCGACGCCCAGGGGCTGGTGCGGGGCACGTCCGCCCTGATCGGCAAGGACGGCAAGGCGGCCGGTGACTATCCCACGGTGGGGATCTCCCTGCCCGAGGGCGCGCTGAACCGTACCTCGATCGTCAGCGGCGCGGCGCCGAGGACCGCGAAGGAGGCGGTGCTCGACGAGGGTACGGCCAGGACTCGTGGCTTCAAGGTCGGCGACACCATCGCGGTGCTCGACTCGGAGAACGTCAGGCACGAGTTCACCCTGGTGGGCCTGTTCGACATCGGCCTGGACCAGGAGATCGGGTACAGCGGCGCGGTCGGCTACACCACCGGCACGGCCAGGAAGATGACCGGGCAGCAGGGGTTCCGGGAGATCGACGTCGCCGCCGCCGAGGGGGTCTCCCAGGAGACGCTGCGCGCCTCGGTCGCGGCGGTCGTGGGGGCGGATCACCAGGTCAAGACCGGTGAGCGGTACGCGGCGGACCTGGCCAAGGCCAACGGTGCCAGCAGCGAGTTCCTCACCCTGGGTCTGCTGCTGTTCGGCGTGGTGGCGATGTTCGTGGCCGCGCTGGTCATCTACAACACCTTCAACATCCTGGTGGCCCAGCGGACCCGTGAGATGGCGCTGCTGCGCTGTATCGGGGCGACACGCGGGCAGGTCTTCGGCTCGATCGTGCTGGAGTCGGCGGTGGTCGGCCTGCTGTCGTCGGTGCTGGGCCTGCTGCTCGGCTACGGGATGGGGGCGGGAGCGCTGGCCGTGCTCACCGCGGTCGGCGCGCCGCTGCCGTCGGTCGCGGCCTCCCTGACGCCTCGTACGATCGTTCTGGGACTGGTCATCGGCCTGACCGTCACGGTCGGCGCGGCGCTGTTGCCCGCCAGGTCGGCGACGCGGGTGGCGCCGATCGCGGCGCTGCGCTCGCAGGCCGAGGAGCAGACCTTCAGGGCCGGCCTGGTACGGATGATCTTCGCGGCGCTCTTCCTGGTCTCGGGCGCGGGGATCACCGCGGCGGGCATGGCCATGGAGCCCGGCGAGACCGCGCTCGTCGTGGTCATGGCCGGTTGCTCGCTCGTCTTCCTGGCGGTGCTGACCCTCGGCCCGGTGATCGTGAAGCCGCTGTCCGCCTTCGCGGGCTGGGTTCCGGCCAGGCTCTTCGGGGTGCCGGGCAGGCTGGCCGTGGACAACTCCCGGCGTAACCCGAAGCGGTCGGCGACCACCACGGTGGCGCTCACCGTGGGCGTGACGCTGATGACCGTCATCTCCGTCCTCACCGGCACCATCCGGGTGACCTACGCCCATCAGCTCGACGAGCAGTTCCCGATCGACTACCTGGTGCAGAGCCAGGATCGCAGCTCGGAGCTGCCCCGGGCGATCGCCGAGGACCTGCGGACCAGGCCGGAGCTGACCGCGGTCGTCGCGTTCCGGTCAAGCACCGCCAGGCTCGCGACCGGGGACGAGAAATACGAGGTGGGAACGTTCACCCCGGCTCCGGGTTTCGTCCCGAAGCTGGACGCGGGCTCGGTCGGCCGGCTCGTGCCGGGTACGGCGCTGGTCGCGGACCACGTCGCCGAGCGGCTCAAGGTCGGGGTCGGTGACCGGGTCACCGTGCGGACGGCGAAGGCGGGTGCGGTCGAGCTGTCGATCGTGGGCGTCTCCAACCGGGAGTCGGGCCTTTCCGGTGTGACGGTGCCGGAGCGGGAGTTCGACCGCTACTTCGGCGAGGTGGGCGACAGCCGGGTGATCGTCAACCACTCCGACGGCGTGGATCCCGACCGGGCGCTGCTGGCCGTCGAGGCGGCGACGCGGCCGTACCCGACGGCGAAGGTCGCCAGCTCGACGGAGGTACGGGGCGAGTTCGACGAGGCGCTCGACATGATGCTGATGATCATCACGGGGCTGCTCGGCCTGGCGGTGCTCATCTCCCTGCTGGGCATCGCCAACACGCTCTCGTTGTCGGTCCACGAGCGCACCCGCGAGTCGGCGCTGCTGCGGGCGCTCGGCCTGACCAGGCCCCAGCTGCGGCGGATGCTCTCGGTCGAGGCGCTGGTCCTGGGGCTCATCGGCGCGCTGGTCGGCGTGGTGCTGGGCATCGGGTTCGGCTGGGCCGCCGCGCGGACGATGACCGAGAACGTCATCTTCCAGTTGCCGGTGCCGCAGATCCTGTCGTTCGTGGCGCTGTCCGGCCTGGCCGGGGTGCTCGCCGCGGTCCTGCCCGCGCGGCGCGCGGCCCGCGCCTCGGTGGTGGGTTCGCTCGCGAGCGGCTGAGCGCGGCCGGGCCGGATCGCAAGCGTCGCGCGAGTCCGAGCACGGCCGGGACGATCCGAAGTCCTGCCGGGCGGCCCGAGCCGGATGAGCAGGGCGTTTTCCGATCCGGCCCGACGGGGCAGGTTGAGCATGGTGGCCGGGACGTCTTCGTTATCGGGGGCGGCGTCCCGGCCACTGCTCCGCCACCGTCTCGGGGTTGAGCAGCGGCCGGATGACGATCTCGCCGGTGGCCCTGTCGATGACCACGCACCCGGAGCCGACGGTGTCGGGCAGCACGCTGGGATCGTCGGAGTCGGGCTCATTCGCCCAGGCGACATAGCCCTCTTGAAAGGCATAAATCCTGATTTCGACGGCGGCGCCTGCGCTACGGACGCCGTTGAAGTACTCCTCCGCCACCGCCCTGGCCTGGTCCGGGTTCACAGCCGCCGCCCCTCCCTGTCGATCACGACGCAGAACACGCCGGTCACCGACTCGTACGGCGGTTCCACCGCCATGTGCCCCCGCTGCCCGTCGATCCAGATCACCTCGCCGTCGAAGTTCACCGCGTTCCACGCGTGGCTGCCCCCGGCCGGCCAGCGGTTGACGACCATGGCCGAGGAGCCGTGCCCCCCGGCCAGCAGCGCCTGCGCGATCGGGAGGTAGGCGTGGCGCCCCTGCCCCACGTACTGGAAGCGCTGTCCCAGCCACCGCTCCGCCCTGGCCACTCCCCCGGCCTCGCCGCTGAGCAGCGGCCTGCCGACCCGGTCGTACTCGGGCCGCCGGGGCGCGGCCACCGCCGGGGCTCCGTACCAGGTGGAGAGCACCGACAGCGCGCAGTCGATCGCGTTGGTGGCCCGGAACGGGTCGTCGGCCGGCCCGGTCCCGTTGATCAGCCTGATCCACATGCCGCGCGGGTCGGGGAAGCGGCGCGGGGTGCCCTGCTCGGTGACCGGGACGGCCCGCAGCATGTCCTCCTCGGTCTGCGGGTCGGGCCTGGCCAGGCCGCCCGCCACCCCGTACGGCCGGCACTGGTCCAGCCGGGCCGGCCCCCAGCGCATCCGCTCCCGCTCCCGGGGCACCGCCGCCGCCGGCACCTGAAACTCCAGCTCGAAGTCCCGCCACCGCTGCCCGTCCACAGTCACCACGGGGTTGTAGACCCCCGAGGCCAAACTCCACTCGCTCACCGGCTCCCCCGTCCCCCAACCCCTGGGAGCCAGATAGTAGAGCGGCCCACCCACCCGACACGGAGGAGTTGACCATTTAAAGGCCAGGCGTTCCAGTGGTCGTCGCGACACCCCGTTGAGGGGATGTGATGGGCTTCGGGATCCGAGAGGACCGGGAACACTCCCAGGCTTGCGGTTCGTGCGACAGGGCTTGGGCGAGCAGTGCGTACCGGCGGCGGCGACCTCAGCGCCATGCCTCGGTCGAACGAGCCGGCCCACGGGACCGGCCCGGTAGATCGATAGGTTGGTTTGCCCGATGTTGACCCCACACAGGCTGTAAGGCAGGAATGGGAGAATATGATGCTCGATGACCGGATCAGCGCACTCGTTCTTCAGGCGTCTCGCCGGCTGAGCGATGCCTGCGACTCGGGCGAGGTGCCCGGAGCCGCGCTCGCCGTCGCGGCCGACGGGACGACCGTGCTCGAAGCCGCGTTCGGGCTGGCGTCGGTCGAGGACGGCGTTGCCGCCACGGTCGACACCCCCTTCAGCCTGGCCTCCGTCACCAAGCCCATGGTCGGCACGGCACTGGCCGTCCTGGCCGAACATGGCGCACTCGATCTGGACGCCCCGGTGTCGCGTTACCGGCCGCTGCCCGGCCACGGAACGGTCCCCACCCTCCGGCAGGTCGCCAACCACACCGGTGGTTTCCCGACGTTCCTCAGGTTCTTCTACGGCGACGAGATCGATCGGGCGCCGAGCAAGAACGACCTGCTGCGAGCCTACGCCCGCGTCGTGTTCCCGCCGGGGCTCCGGCAGACCTACTCGAACGTCGGCTACGAGCTGCTCGGCGCGATCATCGAGGAGGTCACCGGCTCTCCGCTGGCGGACGCGCTGTCCGAGCTGGTCTTCGAACCGTTGGAGATGCGGTCGGCCCGGTTCGGTGAGCCGGACGGCGGCCTCGACGCCGCCCGGCGCCACACCTCGTCGGGCTCGGCGTACCCGCCCTACGTCACCGGGCACGGCGCGGCGGCGGAGGCCTGGTGCAGCGTCCGGGACCTGCTCCGTTTCGGGCTCGCGCACGCGGGCGGCATGAGCGCCCTGCCCGCCGAGGCGCTTGCCGCCAGCCACCGTCCCACCGCGCCGTGGCCCGGCGCCGACGGCTACGGGATCGGCTGGGGCGTGCGGCGCCACGGTGATCTGTCCATCGCCTTCCACGGCGGCAGCATGGGCGGGGTGGCCGCCTACCTGGTCGCGGTCCCCACCACGGGGATCGTGATCGCGGCCCTGGCCAACGTCCAGAGCGGCAGAGAACTGCTGATCTCGGTGACCAACGACATCCTGGCCGCCCTGCTGCCGGGTTTCACACCGCTGACACGCGCCGACGGTTCACCCGACGGCGAGCTGCTCTCCGCACCGGCCGCCGAGGTCGGCGGCGAGTGGTCGGGAAGCCTCGACCTGCCCTCGGGGGCGGTGCCGCTGTTCCTGTCGATCGCCCCGGACGCCTCCGGCACCGCCAGGTGGAACTCCACCGAACATGCGATCACCGGGCTGCGCGTCACCGAGTCCTCCGTCACCGTGGAGCTCGACGGCCTGGTCGACACCCCGGACCTGGCCACACGACCGCACGCCCCGGCCCTCTGGCTGCACCGTACGGCGTCGGGGCTCACGGGCGGTCTCGCGGCCGTCGGCCTCCAGAACGCCGACCACCCCCTGCAGCCCGACATCGTCGTCTGGCCCGCCTCGCTCCGGCGGGCCTGACCCCTGTCTACCTGCGAGCGGAGGTACCCATCAAACCCCGCTTCGAAGCAATCGATCATTTGGTTACTCTGCTCCGTGGTGAGAGCCGAGGGGGAAGAACTCCATGACCTCTCGGGCCGTCAGTCCATCTGGGTTCGCCCAGCTCTCCTTTTGGATGCCGTAGATTCGGAACGCCAAGCAGACGGCGCAGCGCCCGGCACTTCCTCAGCGCCATTCACGTTTGGCCGGTTCGAGCAGGGCCTCGGCCAGTATCAGGGCCAGCCAGTCCTGGAAGTCGCCCACGCTCCAGCCGCAGATCTCGGTAAACCGTTCGAACAGCTCGAACGAGGTCAAGGCGTAAATCTGATCGGCGGCCCGCTCGACGGTCAGCCCGATGCGCAGCGCGCCGATCGCGGCCAGATCCTCGGCCGGGCCCCGGCTGCCTACCAATCGCTGCTGTTCGGTGCTTGCCAACAGGTCACTCAATCCGGCATCGGCGGCTGCAGCGGCGCGCAGCACGCGATGCACCGGGCCGACGCGTTGAAAAATCATCACAGCCATCGCCGCGAACATGGACAGTTTCTGTACCGGATCAGGCTCGGCGATGATCGCCTGCACCTGCGGGCGGGCGCTCTGCGGGATGGGTTGCGCGTCGCCGGCCAGAGTGACGTCGTAGACGACCTTCGCCAAGCCGGGCTTGCCGCCGGGGCAGGCCGAATACAGGGTCTGCACGACGACGCCTGCGGCCTGCGCCACGTCGGCCATCGTCGTAGCGGCATAGCCACGCTCCAGCATGAGTGTCCGGGCGGCCTCGGCGATCCGCAGCCGGGTCGCCTCGGCATTCTGACGCCGCAGGTCGCTGACGTATCGCCGCTTGGGTTTCTCGCTCATCGGGAACCATCGTGCCAGAGTATTGACTAGAACATATTCAAATGAAATGGTGCTGATCTAGCCAATTTGTAAGGCTCAGTACCGGAGGTGGACGAGCATGCGTCCCTTGCTGCTGGAGATCGTTCGAACGACGGCGACGTTATTACTCGGCCTGTTCGCCGGCGGTGTCTTCTTCACCGTGCTCGCTCCGTCGCTGCGTGGGCTGCCCGGACCCGCCTACGTGCGGTACTGGCAGGCACTCAACACCGACTACGGCCGCGCCATGCCGGTGCTCCTGCTCACCTGCCTCGCACTGCTCCTGGCGACGTGCGTACTGTCGTACCAGCGTGGTTGGCTCGTCTTCGGACTCAGCATCGCCGCCCTGCTGCTGGTGACGGGCACGATCGTGCTCTCGGTGACCCAGCTGGAGCCGCTCAATCAGCTCGCGAACTCCTGGAATGCCGATCAGCCGCCGACCGGCTGGGCGGATGCCCGCGAACGCTGGTGGAACCTGCACACGGCACGCACTGTGATGGCGGTACTGGCCTTCGCCGGACTCCTGATCGCCCAGGCGGTCGACCGGGGCAGCAGCAAAACCGTCAATACCGCAGATTCGGCCATACAGCCCGCGCGGGTCTCCAGTTGATCCTGACGGCTACAGCGACCATTTCGAATCGCGATCGTCCCTGCGATCATTCAGCAGGTAGAGCGAACAACTGAGGTAATGCGCTCATCGAAGAGCAGGACACCAATTCAAGGGGCCGACACGCTGTCGCGTCCAAAGCCGACCAGGCCCTACTAGGCGGCTTGACGCTGGAGTTCGGGGAAGCGAGCGACCCAGAGAGCACGGACGGGCGGCGGTAGCACCAACTCCGGCCACAGTCTGCGCAGCATCGCGGCGTTCGTCACCTGGCCTCCTTTGAGTGGGACTTGGCGGCCGACATCCTCGGATCAAAGAGCTTCCTCATGGCCGTGCCAGGGTGAGAAGGCCGCAGCCGTAGGCTTTCGCCCGGCCGATGCCCGTGGTGAAGGCCGCCCAGAAGGCATCGGGGTCGGTGATCACGAGGCGGCCTTCGAAGCGCACCGGCGTCACGGTCACCTGCCCCTTGGCCCGACGCCCGCTCCCCCGAGGCAAGGTGTTGACCCGGATGTCCGCCCTCCCCGAACCGCTCTTTTCGATCAGGAAGCCGTGCCGCTCGCCCTGCTGGTCGAGCCACTGGAGCTGCCCCTCGGAGCCGCCGATGGGAACGCGCTTGCCGCGTGGCCTGTCCGTTTCGGAAATCCGCTCGCTCGGGATGCTCCGGGTCGCGCTGGCGACCAGCCGGAACGAGAATCGACGGCCCGCATGCAGGATGTCCCGTATCTCGCTGAGGTCCCGGGTCCTGGCCTGCTCCGCAAGGTAACCGGCGGGCAGCCTGGACCAGTCGGGTGGGGTCACCGACTGCACGTAGAGCACCGGAGGTCGCCCGGGATCCGCGTCCCAGCGCCAGAGGACGCCATGGGCCAGACGGCCGGGGCCTTCAGCCTCGCCGAAGCCCTCCATGACGCGTCGATGCACCTGCTGGAGGTCGGCCAGATCGCGCAGGACATCGGGAGAGATCAGGTTGGGGGCGAGGCGGCTCAGGTGCATGCCTGTTCCTTGAGACTGGGCAGCAGGTCGAGGGTAAGGGGCACGAAATCCGTACGGACGTAGCGGGGGGCGAACTGCCGGTTGCCCCAGGCGAAGGAGACCGGATGGTCGTGCCGCAGGTGGGCGCTCGGGCTCGGCTCGCTGTCGCAGCTGATCCGGAGCATCTGTGGCTTCCCCGATTCGGCGTCGTGACGCGCTTTCCTGACGGCCTGCGCTCGCCGTTCGAGCCACGGGTGTTTCCTGATCGCCTCCGTGGCGGGCAGGTCCGTCAGCCCGAGGAACAGATCCGGTGGAGCGGCGAATGCCTTCCGGCCGAGGAAGAGCGGGAACACCGGCTTGGCGAGACCTTCCGCCGCCTGCTCGATGTGCTCGGCCGAGCCTTCCAACGCCACGAGGAAGCAGGCGTCGGCGAGGTAGTGCCGCTCGGAGACGATGGTTCGGGACGACTTGCCATCGGTGGTGGGGACGTTCTGGGTGGTGTGATAGTCACGTTCCACCTGCCCCTCACGGTCACAGCGGACGGCCATGCCGAAGGCGGCCAGGTGCCTGATGTCACCGTCCCGAGGCACTCCGAGCGCGGCGGCCAGCAGGCCGACGATGCCTGACTTGCTGGGCTCGGTGCCGGTGTCACGGCGTTCGAAACGCGACTGCACTCCCCAGGACTGGAGTGGCGCGTCGAGGCCGAGCAGGAGCGTCGCGGTGCTCATGCCAGTGCCCGGGTGATGTCGTCGACCAGCTCGGTCACCGTGCGGACCTGCGTCAGCCCGGTGTCCACCTTGGCGTCGATGGAGAGAAGCCGGGTGGCGACGATGTTCTCGTCCCCGTACGCGGTGGCGATCCGGTCGAACTGGCTCAGGAACGCATCGGCGGACGCCTGGATGATGCCCTTCTGGAAGGTGCCCTTGACCGGGTCGGCGAACGCGTTCGCCAGGTTCCAGACACCGTGCCGGCGGACGACGGCCAGGATCAGCGAGGGCGGGTTGTGCGCCGCCATGGAGTTCTGCTTGCCGCTGGGGATCGCGTGAATGAACGCCTGGAGCCAGGCGCGAGCCGCATGGTGGACGAGGTCGGGGTCTTCCGGCAGGTTCTTGCTGAACTGCACCAGGTCCAGGTTGGCGTAGCGGTAGTAGCAGGCCGCGTTGAACTCGACGGTCCCGATCATGTCCGCACCGCTGTCGCCGTCTCGCTGCAGATCGTCGACGGCGGTGAAGTAGTCGTACTCGCCCGCGACCGCGTGAGTGGAGATGGCGTGGGCGACCTGGCTGGCCGCGTCCACGCTGAAGTCCTTGTTGTTCGCGATCATGCGTCCGAACAGGGCGATGTCGACGGCCTTGGAGGCGTCGATCAAGTCGTACAGCCCGGCGATCTCGGTCTTCTTCTTGCTCTTGGCCTTGGCGGCGCCGGCCTTCGTCTCCTTTGCCTCCTTCGCCTTCTGCGGGACGAGGGCGAGCAGCGCGTCGTAGTTGCTGTCGCACACCTCCGCGAGGAGCTCCACCGCATTGGAACGGAGGAAGAGCGAGTATTTGCTGTTGTTGTCCTTGTCGGTCGGCAGCCCCAGCTCCTCCAGGGCCGCACCGGCCACGGTGCGTGCCTCGGCGAGGTCGTGCCCCCGATCCGCGAGAAGCTCCGCGGCCTTGTCCGCGAAGTCCTTGCTCCGCTTGCCGGTGGTGATGCCGTAGTCCGGCAGGAGGAGGCGGGCCGACCTCTTGAGGCACTGACTGGAGATCCGGGCCCGGCGCACGTCACCGAAGACGGCCGACTTGGGCGCGCCGCTGTCGTCCCTGTTCAGGTTCGACGGAGCGAAGGACTGGAGGATGTGCAGTTCAATGATCATGATGTCTCCTCGTCGCCGGAGAGGCTGACGGATCGGGCGTATGCCGTGTGTGCCAGGCGGTCGTAGTCGCGGAGCCAGCGCAGGCGGACGCTCTCCCCGTAGGTGAGCCCGTCATGGCGGAACTGGGTGTTCTCCCAGTTGAGAACGTCACGGAGAAGCTGCGCGTAGTTGATCGAGATACCGTCGAGCAACGTGACGGCCTGGCGGAGATGGTGGTCGAGACCCGCCCGAGGGGATCCGAGCAGGACCTTGAGACGGGTATCCGTGGGACAGGAGTCGACGTCGCCGTGCTTCTGCGCCCTGTACACGCCGAGGGAGGCTCCGAGGCTGCGGTGCGCGGAGGAGTGTTCGCGGTGGTCGGCGAAAAGCCCGGCAGTAAGGAAAACATCGGCCATCTGCTTTTCGGTGACCCAGTCCGGCAGTACGGCCAGGAGAGGCGAAACGGCTCCGACTGAGGGAAGCTGACCCGTCTTGTAACGGCGCAGCTCGGCCAGCGCTCCCAGGTCCCCCTTACCTCCTCTCGCCTGCACGAGTGCCTTGAGAGCACCGGCGAAACGCTCCGCCCACCGGTCGGACTGAGAATCGTCGCTGGTCATGCGGTCACTCCAGGGGCGGCATCGAGTGTGGTGAGGGCTCTGCGGAGCCGGAAGGTGACGGTGTTGGCCACCTTCGCGCGGATGGCGAGGTTCCGCGTGCTGGTGGTGCCGGTGGCCAGCATCCGGTTGAGCGCGCTGGTCGCGGCGGCCTCCACCGCACGCCTCCACGACCGCTTCGCCTCCTCGTACTCTCCCTCGGCCAGCAGGTGAGCCAGGCGGTCGTACTCGGGAGTGAGAGCGGCCCAGTAACTGGCGAGCTGGACCGGCCGCCAGTCTCTTTTCTTCTCCTCCTGGAGTTCGATGCGGGTCTTGAACTCGCCACGCAGCCGCCGCGCCTGCTCGAAGAGCAGGCTTCCCACCTCCTCAGCGGTACGGAGGGCGAACTCCAGGACGGTAGCGGCCTCCGTCTCGGCGGGGTCGAGCAGACGTGCGGGGAGCACGATGTCCTCCGCGGCCCAGGTGATGAGCTTGGACTGCTTGTTGACCAGGCCGTAGGCGGTGACCGGGATGAGCTGCGGCAGCTTCAGTCCCGCGGCCTTCTGCGTCTCCCTCAGCCACGCGAACGTCCTCGGCGGGACTCCCCCCCGGGGTTCGAGAGCGCCCGAGCGCGCGACCAGCGCGTTGGCACTCCGCCAGAGCGCCCGTTCCCGGTCGATCCGGAGCGGCGTCACCTTGTCGCTGTAGAACGCCATGTGCTGATCGACATGGCTGAGCTGGAATTCCTTGTGCAGGGAATCGCCGGGGCAGATGACGACCTCGCCGATCGCGACGCTTCCGTCCTCGTTCCGGGTACGGCGAAGCCAGACACGGCGCGACTGCCAGGTGAGCAGGGCGGTCCAGCCTTTTGGCACGACCGCCTTGCGGGGCATGGCCGAAAACTGCGGGCGTTCCCACACGGGAGCATCTCCGGCCAAGGTGTTCATCGGCCGCCGCCCTGGCTCGTACGCGGGGAGGTTGAGCATGAGGGTCTCGAAGACCGTCATCCCTCTCACCAGAAAGACCGCTCCGCGAGCGCAGGGGGCAGCGGTCGATGACTTGTCCTGCGTCGCCCCCGGAGTCTTGGTCCCGCCCAGGTCGAATGCCTGCACGGTGACCAGCCAGCGAGCGGCTTCGGCGGGGGTGAGCGTCACGCGGGTGTCCGACGTCGTGTGGTCGAACAGTGTGACGTTGTTTCCGGACGATTTACAGGGCACCAACAGCGCCGCCGATTTGGGCTGGGCCGTCGCGAGCTCGCGGCACTGGTAGAACGGCTCGTCCCCGAACAGGTCGAACCGATGCCTCAGCGGCCCCAGGTAGTCGAGGATCTGCTCGATGGGAAACTCTCTGGCCTGCCAGATCTGCTTCCAGACGGCGCCGTCAATCGGCTTGAGAGCTCGGTGGAGCACAGCGATGGCCAGCCGGTAGAGAGCCGCTGTCATCGTGGGAGACTCTCCCCCGATCCCCGGCAGCTTGTCCGCCTGCCTGAACAGATCGATCAGGGAGACGTTGTCGGCTTGGCCGAGGATGGGCATCCACCGCTGGTCGACCAGGTTGAATGACTCCATGCTCCTGTTTCCAAAGAGTCTTGGATAGACAAAGAAAGATCTACGTGAGCAGGCTAGAGATACCCGGCGCGAAGAACCTTTGAGAATGCCGAACCGCTCTGCCCGCTTGACCTGTCGATCCCACCGCTGTATAGATCGGCCCCAACCCCTTCCGGGGTGTGGACCAGAGTCGTGGATCGCACACGCACCCGAGTCCGAACACGCCCCGCAGCGCGGGGGTCATGAAGGAGCCTTGGCTCCTTACGTCAGCTTGCTCGCCTGGAGTCCGAGGGTCTCGTCGTAGGTGACCTCGTAGCTCCCGACCTGGGTCCGACCGCCTCTCAGGATGAGATCTCTGTGATCGCGGAGCCAGGGTGTCCAGCGCCAAGCCGAGCAGGGTTCGCGACCAAGCAGTTCCCTGGTGAACGCGATCGGCGTGGACACCGACAGCGACGACTGGATGAGCGCTTGCTCCGTCCTGCGGTTGGGGCTCTTCTTCAGCGAGAAGTCATCGCCGCCCGTGGCCGGGCGGGCTACGCCTTCGCTCACCTCCTCCAGCAGGACGATGTTCACGGAAGGCAGGCCCAGGCGGGTCACCTGCGAGTCCTTCTCCTCGTTCTCGGCAAGCTCGGTCATCAGGTGCAGCTTGTCCCCATCGGGACCGGGGACGCACCGGTTGCCGGCCAGCAGTTCCTCGGCCTCGCGCTTGCTCGTTTCCTCCTCGACCGCCGCCGCATAGGCATCGATGTCCGCCGGGCCGAGGTTCGATGGCCTGTCCTCGCCGTAGACCTCCTCGGTCAACGTACGGATGTCGCCGGGCAGGTTGATTTCCGCTCGCCCCTTCTCCCGGAGGTTCTTCAACGCGTACCAGGATGCGATGAGCAGACGGGCGCCGTAAACAATCTTGCTCTCCTCTGGGAAGTCGACCGGGTCGACACCTGTCACGCCGGTGACGACGAGCGTGGGGACGACGAAGCCGCGCCTGGCCTCCGGTGCACGCTCGTGGCGGTGCAGGCGACCGGCCCGCTGGAGAAGGAGGTCGATGGGCGCGTGGTCGGTGACCATGAGATCGAAGTCGATGTCGAGGCTCTGCTCGACCACCTGGGTGGCGATGACGATCTTTCTCTTGGGCCGCCTTCCCTTCTTCCCGAACAGCCGCAGCACCTGCCGCTCCAGCTCGTGCCGCCGGGCGTGGGGGAAGCGCGCGTGGAAGAGGATCAGGTCTCTCTTCGGGACGCGCGCCTTGCGTAACGCCCGGTAGAGCGACTGGGACCGGCCCACCGTGTTACGGATCACCGCCACGCACCCGCCGTCAGCGGTCACCGTGGCCAGCCACTGGGCCAGTTCCTCGTCCCTGTCGTGCACGTGGCCGAAGTCCAGGCTGACCGGACTGTCCTGCGGCGGATCCGGCTGACGGCAGCTCAGGGCGGTGGCCGTACCCCAGCTCACCAGCGGGTACGGCGCCTTGTCTGCTGCTGTGGGCTCAGCGGCCGGAAGGTTCTCCCTGCCGGCACCTCGCTGCCAGGCCCGTATCAACTCCAGCCGTCGGCGAGACGGAAGCGTGGCGGACAGCAGCACCACCGGGACACCCTGACGGCCCAGCCACTCAAGGACCCGGTCGAGAATCGTGGACATGTAGAGGTCGTAGGCATGCACCTCGTCGATCACGACCACCTTGCCCGCCAGGCCGAAGTGCAGGACGGCGTTGTGCCGGATCCGTAATCCGGCCCGGAGGATCTGGTCCACGGTGCCCACCCCGCAAGGAGCGAGAAGCCCTCTCCGCCGGGCCGTGAACCACCGGGAGGCCGACACGTCCACCCCGGCGTCGCCGGTCGCCTTCCGGCCGTCCTGAGCGTGGATGCCGGACGGAGTGATCTGTGCGCGGACGCGGGGGTCGTCCTGCGCAAGAAGCTTGAGGAACTCGTCGTTGAGCCCGGCCGCCCCGTGCACCAGGTGAAGGAGTGCGTCCGAGGCCGAGTGCAGGCCGAGGAAGGTCTGCAGCCGGTCGAGCATCTGGTTGCTGGTCGCCTGGGTGGGGAGAGCGAAGAAGAAACCGCTCAGCCCAAGCCTCCGGCTCCATTCGGCCACGGCGTACTGCGCGATCTCGGTCTTCCCACCGCCCATCGCATCCTCGACGATCACGATGCCCGGCTCGTCGAACATGCCTTCGCCGGCCATCTCCATGACCGTCCGCTGGGCGGCGCGAGGCTGCGCGTCCTTGGGCAGGAGGTCCGGAAGCGCCCGCTGAGCGGGTCGCCACCGCGCCCACCCCAGCGCGTCGATCGCCTTCTCGGCCTGCTTCCTGCTGGCCTTCACGTAGTCGTCGAGATCGGCCTCCGCCCCGACGTACGGAAACAGGTGCTCGTCCGAGGCGATCCAGTCGCTCACGGCTGTCAGCCCGGCGAGAAGCACCGCACCGGGGACGTCCGGCTCCCAGCCGGACAGCGACGTGTCGTCGACCCCCAGGCGCTCCGCAAGCTCGCCGAGCAACTGGTCACGGAGCCGAGCCCAGTCGGCCCCGCCCAGCACCATCCCGTCACCGCTGGCATTCTTCAGCAAGTCACGACGTCCAGGGTTGAAGAACTCACCGTGGTGACCACCGGCCGCGACAGCGAGCAGATCCGCCGTGGCAGGGGCGAGCCCGAACTGCCGAACGAGCCAGTCACGCAGATGAACATCGGTCATCAACCCATGCGGGACCTTCCCTCCCAGGGATTCCCAGAGCACCTGCGGAATCCGCGACGGCGCCTCTATGGGAAGGAGGTCGTCACGCTTCATCTGCCAGCACGAGCACTTGCCGATGTCATGCGCACCCGCGACGAACGCAATCGCCAGCCGTACGGCGGGCTCCTCAACCCCTCTGCCGAGCCTGCCACCAAAAGACCCCGGCAGCCCCACCTCAAGCAACCGGAGCGCGACATGCGCCGTATCGATCATGTGACAGATCAACGGATGCGGGATGTCCCCCTTCCCCGCCTTCCCCCAGACCCAGCGCATCGCCCCTCCCGCGGGTAGCCGGTCCATGACCGTGTGCGGGAGACCGTATTGCCCAGCACCGACATTTCCGGGGCCGGAACAACTCGTACGCCCAAAGAGGCCACAATGATCGACACGGCCCCCAGAATCAGCAGATCGCCTGGCCTCACACTCCCCCGCCAACTACGATCAAGATCGGCGGTTCCTGCCGCATGCACTTGATAAAAACCGGCCCCCACGCCCACAAAGCCGCAGCTCACGAAGTGTCGGCCCCGCACGCGCGGGGGTGATCCTCGACACCCCCGATGGGCTCAAGGCGTACCAGTCGGCCCCGCACGCGCGGGGGTGATCCCTGCACCTCTCGGATCCGAGCCCCGGTGCCGGGGTCGGCCCCGCACGCGCGGGGGTAATCCTCGCATCTCGTCATCAGGCATCGCTTTGGGGTCGTCGGCCCCGCACGCGCGGGGTGATCCTGGGTCGAGCGGGTGAGGGTCTCTGAACCAGCGGTCGGCCCCGCACGCGCGGGGGTGATCCACCCACAGTCGGTTCATAGTCCTGAGTGGTCGGATCGGCCCCGCACGCGCGGGGGTGATCCCGTGTCCAGCAGATCCTGGGCCTTGTTCCCACCGTCCGCCCCGCACGCGCGGGGGTGATCCTATGGGGCCCGTCGCCACCGTCCGAGACGGCGCGTCTGCCCCGCATGCGCGGGAGTGATCCCAGATCGCGGACACGGCCGGGGCGCAGCATGCGGTCCGCCCCGCACGCGCGGGGGTGATCCCATCTTCCACGTAATGTCCTGCCACAGCCCTATGTCCACCTCGCAAACGCGGGGGTACAAGTCCGCCCACCAACGGAATTACCGACTGGATCAGCCGACCCGTACCTGGATGGTGTGCCAGCCGGTGGCGCCGTCGGGGGCCACCGGGGCGCGGTCGGCGGTCTGGGTGTAGCCGGTGGCGTCGGTGGCGCGGACCTCGATGGTGTGGTCGCCGGGGGTGGCGTCCCAGTCGTCGAGGACCCACTGGCGCCAGGTGTCGGCGGTGGGGGCCTCGGCGAGACGGGCCTGGCGCCACTGGCCCCGGTCGACGCGGACCTCGACCGCGTCCACGCCCTTGTGCTGGGCCCAGGCGACGCCCGCGACGACGGTACGGCCTGCGGAAATGCTCGCGCCGTCCCTGGGCAGGTCGATGCGGGACTCGGTCTTGACCGGCCCCTTGGCGGACCAGCCCCTGGGCGTCCAGTAGGCCTCGTCCTCGTCGAAGCGGGTGACCTTGATCTCGGTGACCCACTTGGTGGCCGAGACGTAGCCGAAAAGACCTGGGACGACCTGGCGGACCGGGAAACCGTGGTCGACGGGGAGCGCCTCGCCGTTCATGCCGAAGGCCAGCAGGGCGTCGCGGCCGTCGAGGACGACGTCGACCGGGGTTCCGGCGGTCCAGCCGTCGGCGGAGGTGCTGAGCAGCATGTCGGCGTTCTTGTGGACGCCCGCGTCGCGCAGCACGTCGGCCAGGCTGACGCCCAGCCAGCGGGCGTTGCCGATGTAGGGGCCGCCGACCTCGTTGGAGACGCAGCAGAGCGTGACGTCGGCCTCGACCACGGTGCGCTTCATCAGGTCGGCGAAGGTGAGCTCGACCGGGCGGTCGACCATGCCGTGGATCTTGAGGGTCCAGCTGCTCGGGTCCACCTGGGGGACGACCAGGGCGGTGTCGACCCGGTAGAAGTCGCTGTTCGGGGTGACGAACGACGAAAGGCCCTTGATCCTGAGGTCGACCCCGGCGGGCAGCGGCGCGAGGGGGGTAGCGGGCCTGGGCAGCGTGATGCCATTGCGCGCCACGTTCACCTCGGCCCGCCCGGACAGCATCCGCCCGGCGACCCCGGCCACCCCGGCGACGGCGACGCCGCCGAGCACACCGGTCAGCAGGCCCCGGCGGTCGAACGCGCGCAGGTCGTTCCCGGCCCGCATGACCGGCGGCATGGGCGCCTCGGGCCGCTCCTCGGATTCCGGCGATGAACCCGGCGCGATCTCCCACGGTCCGGCGCCGTGCGCGGCCCCCGCCGCGCCGCCGGGCGTCGGGTGCCCCCGGTCGCCGTACGGACCGGTCGAGGCGCCGGCGAGCTCTTCGACGGGCACGAGGGAGCGGCGGATGATCCGGCGCAGCGCGAACATGCCCGCACCGACGCCGACCACGGTCGGCAGGACGTCCGCGAGCCCGGCCTCCGGCCGGGTCAGCACGGCGACGACTCCGACAAGGCCGAAGGCGGCCAGGCCCGCCAGGCCGTACCGGACGTCGCGGGCGGCGGCGATGCCCAGCGCGGCGGCGATCAGCGCCATGACCACGAAGATCCCGCCGAGCAGCACGACCTTGTCGTTCTCGCCGAAGGTGCGGATCGCCCACTCCTTGAGCACGGCCGGGGTGAGGTCGACCGCCGAGTTGCCCACCGCGACGATCGGGAAGGCGGAGGGGTTCACCAGGCCCGCGACGAGCAGGGAGACCCCGACCGCCACCGCACCGGACACCAGGCCGATCAGCGCCGCGGCCCACGAGGGCATGCGCCTGTTGCTCTGCATACCTCCGACGCTACGCCCATCGGCTAGCGGGGGATCTTACGCCACGATTACAGGCCGACTCGAACAGTCGCCCCTGGTCATCGCCTGCTCCCCGGACGGGCTCCGCCGAGGAGCACGAGATTGTCGCCCCCAGCGTGAGCCGCGCCGCGAACCACGAGATCGTCGTCGCGGCTCTCTCGTACGGGCTCCGCCAGGGAGCACGAGATCATCGACCCCGGCCCCCAGCGCGAGCCTCTCTAAAGCCGCGGCTCTTTCCAGTGCGGGCTTCAGCGAAGGAGCGTCAGACGAGCATCTCGGCGAGGATGGGGGCCAGGGCGCGGAAGGCGCGGCCCCGGTGGCTGATGGCGTCCTTCTCCGCGGCGGACAGCTCGGCGGTGGTCCGGGTCTCGCCCTCGGGCAGCAGGATCGGGTCGTAGCCGAAGCCGTTGACGCCGCGCGGGGTGTCGATGATCACGCCGTGCAGCGCACCCTCGGTCACCCGTTCCTCTCCGGAGGGGAGCGCCAGCGCGGCGGCGCAGGCGAAGTGCGCGCCCCGGTGCTCGGCGGGCACGTCGGAGACCTGGGCGAGCAGCAGGTCGAGATTGGCCAGGTCGTCGCCGTGCTTTCCGGACCAGCGGGCGGAGAAGATGCCCGGCATGCCGTTCAGCGCGTCGACGCAGAGGCCGGAGTCGTCGGCGATCGCCGGCAGGCCGGACTGCCGGGCCACCGCGTGCGCCTTGAGCAGGGCGTTCTCCGCGAAGGTCAGGCCGGTCTCGGCGACGTCGCCGATCTCGGGGAACTCCTCAAGCCCGACGATCTCCACCGGGACCTCGGCGTCGGCCAGGATCCGGCGCAGCTCGGCGATCTTCCCGGCGTTCCGGGTGGCGAGGACGACACGGGGCCTGCTCATGCCAGGGCCTCCCGCTGCAGGCGAGTGAGCTCCGCGCAGCCGGCCGCACCGAGGTCGAGCAGCTCGTCGAGGGCGGCACGGTTGAACGGCTTGCCCTCGGCGGTGCCCTGGACCTCGACGAACTCGCCGGAGCCGGTCATCACCACGTTCATGTCCGTCTCGGCGGCGACGTCCTCGGTGTAGCAGAGGTCGAGCAGCGGCGTCGAGCCGACGACGCCGACGGAGACCGCCGCGACCGAGTCGACCAGCGGATCGGCGCCGCACATCTTCCGCTTGCGCATCCAGGCGATCGCGTCGACCAGCGCCACGTACGCGCCGGTGATGGCGGCGGTGCGGGTGCCGCCGTCCGCCTGGAGCACGTCGCAGTCGATGACGATCGAGTTCTCGCCGAGGACCTTGTAGTCGACGCAGGCGCGCAGCGAGCGGCCGATCAGGCGGGAGATCTCGTGCGTACGGCCGCCGATCTTGCCGCGTACCGACTCGCGGTCGTTGCGGGTGTTCGTGGCGCGCGGCAGCATGGCGTACTCGGCGGTGATCCAGCCCTGACCGCTGCCCCGGCGCCAGCGCGGCACGCTGTCCTGCACGGAGGCGGCACAGAGCACCCTGGTGCCGCCGAACTCGACGAGCACCGAACCCTCGGCGTGCGTGATCCAGTCGCGGGTGATGGTGACGGGGCGGAGCTGATCGGGAGAACGTCCATCTGCACGAGCCATGCAGTTCACCCTAGGTCATACCGGACCCCGCTTCGTGCGAGTTCCATCCGCCCGCCGAACCCGCCGCGAGAGGCGTCCTCCCTGACCCGGTCGTGGTCGTTCCAGGGCACCAGGTGGGTCAGTACCAGGGTCTCCACGTCCGCCCTGGCCGCGTGCTCGGCCGCCTGGCGGCCGCTCAGGTGCAGGCCGACGGGGAGTCCTGGCCGGTCGAGGTGTGACGCCTCACACAGGAACACGTCGACCCCCGAGGCGAGCTTGACCAGTTCGGCGCTCTCACCGGTGTCGCCCGAGTAGGCCACCGAGCGCCCGCCGTAGGAGACCCTGAAGCCGTAGGTCTCCACCGGGTGGTTCATCAGCGCGGCCGTCACCTCGAACGGGCCGACCTCGAACGTTCCCGGCGTCAGCCCCACGAAGTCGAAGGCCGACTCCAGCAGCGGCTCGTCCGGCATCGCGTAGGCCGAGTTCAGGCGCCGGCGCGCGTCGGCGGGCGCGTACACCGGCACCCTGGGCAGCGGCCCCTCGGGCGAGTAGGTGCGGACCACGTGGTACGGGCACATGTCAAGGCAGTGGTCGGCGTGCAGGTGCGACAGGCAGATCGCGTCCACGTCGTACAGGCCGATGTACCTCTGGAGTGCGCCGAGCGCGCCGTTTCCGAAGTCCAGCAGCATGCGGAACCCCTCCGCCTCCAGCAGATAGCAGGAGGAGGGGCTGTCAGGACCGGGAAAACTCCCCGAGCATCCAATGATCGTCAGTTTCACGGCGGCCTCCTACGGTTCACGTTGCGGCGCCGCGCGGCACGGCGCGGGCGCCGATGGCCGCCCCGCCCCTCTCCGGCGCTCCCCCTACGGAGCGCCGGAGCACCGTCACGCGCGATGCCCGTTGTTTGAAACATCACCCACCAGCGCCGCCTCGACCGCCTCGATCTCCGGTCCGAGGAACCGTCGTCCGAGGTCGGCGAAGAGGTCCGCGTCTCCGGTGGCGCGGAAAAGGTGTCTGGGCGCGCCCCCTACGGCGGCCAGACCCCGGTCGTGCAGGATGCGGTACACGTCCTTGGCCGTCTCGTCGGCGCTGGACACCAGCGTGACGCCGTCTCCCACCACGTAGGAGATCGGCCCGACGAGGAGCGGGTAGTGCGTGCATCCCAGGATCAACGTGTCGCACCGGTCGGCGAGCACCGGCTCCAGGTACTCGCGGATGACGGCGATGAGCTCCTCGCTCATGGTCTCCCCGCGCTCGACGAACTCCACCAGGCGCGGCGCCGCCACTGTGGTCAGCCGGACGTCGGGGGCCGCGGCGAACGCGTCGTGGTACGCCATCGACTCGATGGTGGCCCTGGTCCCGATCACCCCTACCCTGCCGTTGCGGGTGGCGCGTACGGCACGGCGGGTGGCCGGCTGGATCACCTCGACGACCGGCACGTCGTAGCGCTCGCGGGCGTCGCGGAGCACCGCGGCGCTGGCGCTGTTGCACGCGATCACCAGCATCTTCACGTCGTGCTCGACGAGGTGATCCATCACCTCCAGCGCGTAGGCGCGGACCTGCGCGATGGTCTTGGGGCCGTACGGCTGCCTCGCCGTGTCCGCCACGTAGAGGATCGACTCGTTGGGCAACTGGTCGATGATCGCCCGAGCCACCGTGAGGCCGCCGACACCACTGTCAAAGATTCCAACGCTTGCTTGCGACACAGTTCCCAAGGCTAGGCGACCTGGGTCGATCGAACACGGTAAGAATCCTCACACCACCGATTGCCGACTCGGCCATGTACTTTTCCGGTCTCGCGAGGGTCAGCCCCGCCCGACCCGGGCCAGCTGGCGGGACTGGGCGACCAGGCGGCCGGTGGAGTCCCAGACCTCGACGTCCTCGTCGAACCAGCCGTCGCTGATCAGCCTGCCTCCGCCGATGAGGGTCAGCCAGCCGGGAGCGGGCAGGGCGCGCAGGTGCCAGGTGAGGTCGACGGTGGGGGCCCAGCCGCGCTCTCCGGCGGAGAAGACCACCGGCGGCAGGCAGTCCACGGCCAGCGCCAGCACGTACGGGTCGGGATCCTGCGGCTCGGCCATCCGGAAGTAGGCGCGGGCCTCGGGGCGGCCGCTGGGCCTGCCATCGAGCCAGCCGATGGTCGGGGGGTCGAACGCCAGGTCCATCTGGGCGTTGAGCGTCATGTTCGACTCGGTCTTGGGGGTGGGCAGCCGGAGGCACTGCTCCATCGGCGGCATCGCCACCGAGGGTCCGTCCGTCCAGTCGGGGGCGGCGCCGCCGAGGGTCGCGGTCGTGACGAGGGACTCGATGATGGAGTCGCCGTCCCTGACCAGGCTGGCCCGGGTCATCGTGGCGGTGCGGCCGGTCTTGATCTGCTCCAGGCGCACCTGCGCGGGGCCGGGGACGGCGGCGCGCAGGAACTGGGCACTGGTGGTCACCGGGTGCTCATGGGGGGAGGCGTCCACGACCGCGCGCAGCAGCACGGCCATCAGGTAGCCGCCGTTGAGGGGGCCACCGATCGAGTACCCGGGGTCGAGACACACGTCGTAGGTGGTCTCGTCCACCCGGATGGCCCCTGTCGCCTCGTCGAACTTCGTCATGCACGCTCCCGAACCTTGTTCTAGACGGCTCACTTTACCTACTCCCCGCCGCCTTCGCCTCCCCGGCCCCGGACGCTCCACCACCTGGGCCGCCCCCGAGCCGGACCCGGGCCCGAAATGAGGCCGAGGGCATCCGAGTCGCAAGATTCCCCGCGGTTTCCCGAGCCGCCCAGGGTGGTGGAAAGGTCGAAGCCCACAGGAAGAAGGACATGACGATCACCTGCGGAAATAGCGCGGTAAGACCTGGCGAATCCCCAGCAAGCGGACTCAATCCCGCTTAGATGCACCAATCACATAGTTAGTTCAATGCAAGCGGGTTGCTAGCAAAGTGCACTAACTTCTCCATATCCACGAAGTCCACATTGTGAGTGATCATGCCTGCCAACAATCCCCCAGACCAGTCGCCCACGCCGGATCAGCAACCCGACAGGACGATCGCCTACCGTTGGAACGAGGGCGCGCAGCGAAGCGACCAACCACACACGCAGGTCTACCCCCAGAACGGCCAGCCCGGATACCCCCAGCCCCAGCAGGGCTACCAGCAGGGGCAGCCCTACCCGCAGCAGGGCCAGCCCCAGCAGAACCCCCAGCAGGCGTACGGCCAGCAGAACTACGGACAGCCGGCCGGCCAGCAGAACTACGGGCAGCCGACCGGCCAGCCCTACGGCCAGCAGCAGCCCGGCTATCAGCAGCAGAACTACGGCCAGCAGACCTATCCGCAGCAGGCGGGGAACTGGCAGCAGGGCCCCGACTTCCTGGGCCCGGGACAGCCGACCGGAACTCCGCCCCGCAAGGGCGGTAAGGGCTGGCTGCTCGCGGCGATCGCCGCGCTGGTCGTGGTCCTCGTGGGCGGCGGCGGCGTCTTCGCGGTCAGCCTGCTCAGCGGCGGCGGCACGCAGCCGCACGACGTGCTGCCCGCCAACGCCATCGGCTACGTACGCCTTGACCTCGACCCGGCCGCGAACCAGAAGCTGGCGCTGTTCGGCATCGCCAGGAAGTTCACCGCCACCAAGGACTCCTTCACCGGCGACGACCCGCGCCAGGCCATCTTCGACCTGCTGAAGAAGGAGTCCGGCAGCCTCGGCAAGGTGAACTACGCCACCGACATCGAGCCGTGGCTCGGCGTCCGCGTCGGCGTGGCCGCGGTGCCGGCCGCCAAGGGCGCCAAGGAGCCCAGTGCCGTGGTGGCCGTCCAGGTCACCGACCAGGACAAGGCCAAGGCCGGCATCGCCAAGCTGATGGGCAAGGAGAAGTACGGCATCGCCTTCCGCGACGACTACGCGCTGCTCAGCCCCACCCAGGCGGAGGCCGACCAGGCCGCGGCCGCCGCGCCGCTGTCGGAGAACGCCACCTTCTCCGAGGACCTGAGCGCCCTCGGTGAGACCGGCGTCCTCTCCTTCTGGGCGGACGCCGGCAAGATCGCCCAGCTGACTCCCGAAGTGGCGTCCCAGGACCCCGCCACCCTCGCCCAGATCAAGAACGTCCGGGTGGCCGGCGCCCTCCGCTTCGACAGCGGGTACATCGAGCTCGCGGGCATCAGCCGCGGCGCCCAGAATCTGGACATGGGCACCCCCGAGGCCTCCCGGATCAGCACGCTTCCGGCCTCCACCGCCGGCGCGGTCTCGATCTCCGGTCTCGGCGAGGTGATCGGCAAGCAGTGGACGCAGCTGATGAAGTCGGCCGACGCGGCCGGTGGCGGCGGCGTGCAGCAGTTCGTCGACCAGGCCAAGCAGCAGTCCGGGCTGGCGCTCCCCGACGACCTGGTGACGCTGCTCGGCAAGAACATCACCCTCGCACTGGACGCAGGCGGCCTCGACAGCGACCCGAAGTTCGGCGCGAAGATCGTCACCGACCCGGCCAAGGCCCAGGAGGTCGTCGGCAAGATCGAGAAGTACCTTGCAGGCACCGGGACGGCCGTCCCACAGCTCGCCAAGGTCCCCGGTGACGGCACCTTCGTCCTGGCCAGCTCGCAGGAGTACGCCGCCGAGCTCGACAAGGACGGCGCCCTGGGCGACAGCGAGACCTTCCAGCTCGCGATCCCCAACGCCGACGAGGCGACCTTCGCCGTCTTCGTCGACCTGGACAAGATTGAGAAGCTCTATCTCGAAGGCCTGCAGGGCGACGAGAAGGCCAACCTCCAGGTGCTGCGCGGCGTGGGCGTGAGCGGCACCCAGTCGGGCAGCGAGGCGACCTTCTCGCTGCGGCTCCTGTTCAACGAGTAGCTCCCTCTCGGTCCCCGGCGGACTCCCGCCGGGGACCGGTTCCCCTCGGGGACGATGAAGGGCGGGCGTCCCACCGGGACGCCCGCCCTTGTCGTTCACCTGTCATCCGGCGCCCGGCCCCGTACCCACCGGCCCCGGTGCCGTTCCCGCCACAGGCCTCACGGAACCCGCCGCCCCGACCCGTCGCGGAAGCCTCGCATCAGGCCCAGAGCTGGCCTTCGAGCCGCTCCTCGGCCTCGTCCAGCGTCCCCTCGTAGGCACCGGTGGACAGGTACTTCCAGCCGCCGTCCGCGACCACGAAGACGATGTCGGCCCGTTCCCCCGCCTTGACGGCCTTGGCCGCCATGCCGAGCGCGGCGTGCAACGCGGCTCCGGTGGAGACTCCGGCGAAGATGCCCTCTGCGGCCAGCAGTTCCCGGGTGCGCCGCAGCGCGTCGGCGGAGGAGACGGAGAAGCGCGTGGTCAGGACCTCGGCGTCGTACAGCTCGGGGATGAAGCCCTCGTCGACGTTGCGCAGGCCGTACACCAGCTCGCCGTAACGCGGCTCGGCGGCGACGATCTTCACGTCGGGGACGTGCTCGCGCAGGAACCGGCCGACGCCCATCAGGGTGCCCGTGGTGCCCAGACCGGCCACGAAGTGGGTGACGGAGGGCAGGTCCGCCAGGATCTCCGGCCCGGTCGACTCGTAGTGCGAGCGCCAGTTGGCCGGGTTGCCGTACTGGTAGAGCATCACCCAGTCGGGGTTCTCGGCGGCCAGCCCCTTGGCGACCCTGACCGCCTCGTTGGAGCCGCCCGCCGCGGGCGAGGAGATGATCTGCGCCCCCCACATGCGCAGCAGCTGGCGGCGCTCCTCGGAGGTGTTCTCCGGCATCACGCAGATCAGCTGGTAACCCTTGAGCCGGGCGGACATCGCCAGCGAGATGCCGGTGTTGCCGCTCGTGGGTTCGAGGATGGTGCAGCCCGGCTGGAGGAGCCCGTCCTTCTCCGCCTGCTCGATCATCCACAGCGCCGGACGGTCCTTGATCGAACCTGTCGGGTTGCGGTCTTCGAGCTTGGCCCAGACCCGCACGTCCTCCGAGGGCGAGAGCCTGGGCAGGCCGACCATCGGGGTCCGGCCTACCGAGTCGATCAGTGAGTCAAAGCGCATGGTGTACGGCTTCCGCCTCTGTAGTCCTACCAACGACAGCGAGGTGCGCCGCCCGCCTCGCGAGATCTCGCGAGGCGGGCGGCGCCGCGCACTAGCGGGAGCCGCCGGCCACGGCGGGCAGGACGGTGACCGTGTCGCCGTCGGCGACCGGGGTCTCCAGCCCGCCCAGGAATCGGACGTCCTCGTCGTTCAGGTAGACGTTCACGAAGCGGCGCAGCGCGCCCTTGTCGACCAGGCGCTCCTTCAGCCCGGGGTGCCGGGCCTCCAGGTCGCCGATCAGCTCCTCGAGCGTGGCGCCCTTGGCGTCGACGGCCTTGGCACCGTCGGTGTAGGTGCGCAGGATGGTCGGGATGCGAACCTCAATGGCCATCGCGGGTCAATCTCCTTGTGTCGTCATGGGAGTAATAGCCCACCGGTTTCGGAACACCGGCGAGCACCGGGGGATTCCAGAAAAGCCGGTCAGCGACAGTCGTAGACGACCACGAAAGGCGTGTGCGCGAACAGGAAGTTCTGCACGGGCGCGATGCCCGCGTGCCGTGCCCGGGGGCCGGGACGCGAGCGCACGACGTCCTCCTGGCTCGGGGCGGCGGTCAGCATGCCCACCAGCTTACCCAAAGGGACAATCCACCACACGGCCGTACACCCGGGACGGTCACCCGGAGGTGATCGTCACCTTCTCCTCGCTCACGACACCGTCGACGATCCGGTACGAGCGGAACTCGGCCTCCGCACCCAGTTCCTCTCGGGTGGAGACCAGCACGTAGTGGGCTCCCGGCTCGGCGGCGTAGGAGATGTCGGTGCGGGAGGGGTATGCCTCGGTGGCGGTGTGGGAGTGGTAGATCACCACCGGCTCCTCGTCGCGGTCGTCCATCTCCCGCCAGACGCGCAGCTGCTCCAGCGAGTCGAACCGGTAGAACGTCGGCGACCGCTCGGCGTTCTCCATGGCGATGAACCGTTCGGGAGAGTCGGAACCGACGGGCCCGGCGATCACACCGCAGGCCTCGTCGGGGTGGTCCGCCCGAGCGTGCGCGATGATCTTGTCAACCAGTTCCCGAGAGATCGTGAGCATGCCTGAAAGCTACCAAAGGGCTCGGACCAGGGTGTCCTGGAGGTAGGTCAGCCAGTCGTAGATGACGTACACCGGATAACGGGGGTCGTGCTCCGACATGTCGGCGATCTCGTCGTGCACCTCCTCGGTCACCTCCAGCCGGGTGCCGAGCGTGAGCCGCACGTCGTTCAGCGCGCGCATCCACGCCTCCGCCTGCTCCCTGGTCAGCTCGACCCGACCGGGCTCGGCGCTGTCGAGCATCGCCTTGGCGTCGGCCCGCTTGCCCTCGCGCAGTGTCGCCTCGGTGTACCGGCGAAACTCCGCGGCCGCCTCGCCGTCCTCGTACGCCGAGGGGAACAGCCTGGCCAGCACCGGATCGTTGGACTGCTCGGACGCGCCGATGCCGAGCGCCCTCTCCAGCGGATCGTCGCCGGTCTCCCCCGGCTCTATCAGGCCCAGGGTCTGGGTGACCAGCGAGCGCAGGATCGACACCTCGGCGGCGTCGAAACCCGTGATCACACCGCCCTCGCGCCCCGGCTTGAACCCCGAACTCATCTCTCGCCCACCATTCCTCGCGGGCTCCGCCAGAGACCCGCCCGTCGTCTGGGATCGACCTGCCGCCCGCCGCCGCACGACGACGGACCGCGACGGGCGGCACCGGACCGCCCGCCCGCTCACGAATCCCGCTGGACCGTGGCCCACAGCCCGTAGGAGTGCATGATCTGCGCGTCGCGCTCCATCTCCTCACGGGTGCCGCTGGAGACCACCGCCTTGCCCTTGTGATGCACGTCGAGCATCAACTTCTCCGCCTTCTCCTTGGAGTACCCGAAGACGGTCCGGAAGACGTACGTCACATAGGACATCAGGTTGACCGGGTCGTTCCAGACGATTGTCAACCATGGCAGATCGGGTCTTACGTCGATTGACGGACGCTCGACCTCTGTTGGAGCGGTGCTACCCACATTCACCAGTCTGCCCTACCCCGGGATTAGTCTTCGACTCGTGACAGAGAGCATGAGCACCGCGTTGCTTACCGATCACTATGAGCTGACGATGCTGGAGGCGGCGCTGAGAAGCGGCGCCGCCTCCAGGCGGACGGTCTTCGAGGTGTTCGCGCGGCAGCTGCCCGGTGGGCGGCGCTACGGGGTCGTCGCGGGTACCGGCCGGGTGCTGGAGGCGCTGGAGTCCTTCCGCTTCGACGAGGAGTCGCTGGCGTTCCTCGAAGACAACCGGGTTGTCGACGAGCCCACCCTGGCCTTCCTCGCCGGATACCGGTTCTCGGGGGACGTGGACGGCTACGCCGAGGGCGAGTGCTACTTCCCCGGTTCCCCGATCATGACGGTGGAGGGCACGTTCGCCGAGGCGGTGCTGCTGGAGACCGTGATCCTGTCGGTGCTCAACCACGACTGCGCGATCGCCGCCGCCGCCGCTCGCATGGTCGGCGCCGCCGGGACCAGGCCGATCATCGAGATGGGCTCGCGACGTACCCACGAGGCGGCGGCCGTGGCCGCCGCGCGGGCCGCCTACCTCTGCGGGTTCTCCTCCACCTCCAACCTCATGGCGGGCCGCGCGTACGGCGTGCCGACGGCCGGGACCGCGGCCCACGCGTTCACCCTGCTCCACGACTCCGAGGAGCAGGCTTTCCAGGCCCAGATCACCTCCCTCGGCACCGGCACCACGCTGCTGGTCGACACCTACGACGTGGCCCAGGCCGTACGGACCGCGGTGGAACTGGCCGGCCCCTCCCTCGGCGCCGTCCGCCTCGATTCCGGCGACCTCGTCCAGGTGGCCCACGAGGTCCGCGAGCAGCTCGACGCGCTCGGCGCGCAGCAGACCCGGATCATCGTCACCAGCGACCTCGACGAGTACGCCATCGCGGCGCTGTCGGCCGCGCCCGTGGACGGCTACGGCGTCGGCACGTCGCTGGTCACCGGCTCAGGCTCGCCCACCGCCGCCCTGGTCTACAAGCTCGTCGCCCGCGCCGGCGCCGACGGGATCATGCGGCCGGTGGCCAAGAGGTCGGTGGGCAAGCCCAGCAGGGGTGGCCGCAAGAACGCCTTCCGCAGGCTCGACCCGGCGGGCACGGCGGTCGCCGAGCTGGTCACCGTCTCCGCCGACCTTCCCGCGGACGCCCGTCCACTGCAGGTCCCGCTGGTCAGGAAGGGCGAGATGGTCGGCCGCGAGAAGCTGGACGCGGCCCGCGCGCGGCACCGAGAGGCCCTCGCCGAGCTGCCGGCCAACGCCCACCAGCTCTCCCGGGGCTACGCCGCGCTGCCCACCGTGTTTGACTGACCGCATGCCAACCGCACTGATCATCGTCGATGTCCAGAACGACTTCTGCGAGGGCGGCAGCCTTCCGGTCGGCGGCGGCGCCGAGGTGGCCGCCGCCATCTCCCGGTACACCGCCTCGCACGGCTACGACCACGTCGTGGCCACCCGCGACCACCATGTGGACCCCGGCTCCCACTTCGCCGCCGAACCCGACTACGTGAACTCCTGGCCCGTCCACTGCGTCGTCGGGACGGCCGGTTCGGACTTCCATCCCGCCTTCGACACCGGACGGGTGGAGGAGGTGTTCAGCAAGGGGGCCCACGCCGCCGCCTACAGCGGCTTCGAGGGCGTCGCCCCCGACGGTACGAGCCTGGCCGACTGGCTCGGCGAGCGCGGCGTGGACACGGTGGACGTCGTCGGCATCGCCACCGACCACTGCGTGCGGGCCACCGCCCTGGACGCGCTCGCGCACGGCCTCTCCGTCCGGGTGCTGCTGGATCTCACCGCGGGGGTGGCCGCCCCGACCACCGAGGCCGCCCTCGCCGAGCTCGGCTCCGCCGGAGCCCGTCTCACCGGCACCCCGGTGGTCCGCCCGGCCTGACGGTCGTACCCCCTTGGCACGGTTCCCCGTCCTGTCCGGGAGCCCGGCGGGGGAAGGCCGTCAGGAGTGCCCACTCCGGGCATTCGAACGACTACCGGATCGGCATGGGTGGGTAAATCCGACCACCACCCGCCGCGACAGGAGTATCACGGAGAGCTGAGACCTCTTACTACCGGTGGTGACCTCATATGTTCGTGCTCGGTGTCTCCTGGCTGGTGCTGACCCCACTGTGCCTGTGGAACCTTTTTCGCGGCGGGACGCTGGTGCGGCTGACGAGCGTGCTGGCGCTGGTCTCACTGGAGGTGGCCACGATCTGGACCACCACCACGGTCCAGATCCCCCCGCGGACCCTCATCGCCGCGCCCCCGCCCTCGGCGGCCCGGATACCGGCCCCGGCCCCGGCACCGGCACCGGCACCGGCACCGCAGGCGGCTCAGCAGGGCGCTCGGGACGTGCGGAGCGCCTCCTGCCCCGGCAGGATGCCCGCTCCCGAGCGAGTGCGGCTGGCCCGCCGCCAGGGCGCGCTGCGGGGCGTGACGCTCTTCTGGACGGCCAGGGCCGACGAGTGCGACACCGCGACCGTGGTCCTGCGCCACCGGAACCGCACGATCAGGGTCTGGATGCGCGACGGCGAGGCGGAGAGTCGCACCTCGGGCGCCACGACGCGGCCGGTGAGCGTCACCGGCGGCGTGGCCTCCCTGCAGGTGCCACTCGCGCAACCGGTGCGCGGCGAGGGCGGGTTCCGGGCGATCGACGGCCGGACCGGCAGGCCGATCGCCCTCGGCTGACCGGGCCGCGCCCGGCGCGAACGCCGGTGCGACCCGGTGGCCGGGTCAGTGGGAGCGCTGGGTGGCCCAGTGGCGGATCTTGTCGATCCGCTCCTGGATCTGTTCCGCGGAGGCCTGCGCGATGGCGGGGCCGCCACAGGACCTGCGGAGCTCGGCGTGGATGACGCCGTGCGGCTGGCCGGTGCGATGGTTCCAGGCGCCGACGAGGCCGTTGAGCTCCTTGCGGAGGTTGGCGATCAGCTCGTGCGGGGCGAGCTGCGGCTCCTTGGGCTCGGGCCTGTTCCGCCTGGCCTTCAGCTGATCGGACTGGCGCTTGCTCAGCAGGGTGCGGACCTGGTCGGGCTCCAGCAGACCCGGCAGGCCGAGGAAGTCCTCCTCCTCGGGGGAACCGGTCTCCGCGGCGCTACCGAACTCGCCGCCGTCGAAGAGCACCCGGTCGAAGGTGGCGACCGCCTCCAGGGTCTCGAACGGCAGCTCGTCACCCAGGACGTCGGGATTGTCCTTTTTGCGCTGAGCGTCCTCCAACAGGAAGTCGTCCAGCCCCTCCTCCGGGGGCTTGCGGTCGAGCACGTGGTCGCGCTCGGCCTCCAGCTCCGCCGCCAGCCCCATCAGGGTCGGCACCGAGGGCACGAAGACGGACGCGGTCTCGCCTCTCTTGCGGGCGCGGACGAAGCGGCCGACCGCCTGCGCGAAGAAGAGCGGGGTCGAGATGCTCGTGGCGTAGACGCCGACGGCCAGGCGCGGGATGTCGACGCCCTCGGAGACCATCCGGACCGCGACCAGCCAGCGCTGCTCGGAGGCGGAGAACTCCTTGATCTTCTTGGAGGCCGCCGGGTCGTCGGAGAGCACGACCGTGGCGCCCTCGCCGGTGATGGTCCTGATGTGGCGGGCGTAGGCGCGGGCGGTCTCGTGGTCGGTGGCGATGACCAGGGCACCGGCGTCGGGCACGCCCCTGCGTACCTCGGTCAGCCGCCGGTCGGCCGCCCGGAGGACCTGGCGGATCCACTCGCCCTTCGGGTCGAGCGCGGCCCGCCACGCCTGGCCGAGCTGGTCCTTGGTGAGCGGGGTGCCGAGGGTCGCGGCGATCTCGTCGCCGGCACGGGTCCGCCAGCGCATCTCACCGGCGTAGGCGAGGAAGATGACCGGGCGGACGACACCGTCGGCGAGCGCGGGACCGTAACCGTAGGAGTAGTCGGAGACACTGCGCCTGACCCCGTCGCCGTCTTCGGCGTAGGTGACGAAGGGGATCGGGTTGATGTCGGACCTGAAGGGGGTGCCGGTCAGGGCGAGGCGCCGGGCGGCGGGCTCGAACGCCTCCCGTACGCCGTCGCCCCAGGACTTCGCGTCGCCCGCGTGGTGGATCTCGTCGAAGATCACGAGCGTCTTGCGCGCCTCGGTGCGTGCGCGGTGCAGTGCCGGATGCATCGACACCTGGGCGTAGGTGATGGCCACCCCGACGTAGTCGCGGGAGGTCGCGCCCTGGCTGTTCTTGAACTCGGGGTCGATCGCGATGCCGACCCTGCCCGCGGCGTCCGCCCACTGCTGCTTGAGATGCTCCGTCGGTGTGACGATGGTCACAGCCCGGATCATCCCTCTGGACAGCAGGTCGCTGGCGATGCGGAGCGCGAAGGTCGTCTTGCCCGCACCCGGCGTGGCGACCGCGAGGAAGTCGCGCGGCTCACGGCTGGAGTACAGGTCAAAGGCCTCCTGCTGCCACGCGCGAAGCTTCGGCGCGGTGCCCCAGGCGGCACGGTCCGGATATGAAGGCGAGAGGTGGGATGCGGCGAAAGTGCTCACAGTGTCACCAGAGTAATCTGCGTCGCCGACAAGACGTGCCGATCGGCCGAGATCCTCGCCAAGGTCGCCTCCACGTGCTAGGTGTTCCGTCCCCCGGATCCTTCGCCCGCCGCGTCGCCACCGATCGACGGGGCACGCCGCGGCTCACGGAGGCCGGGCGTCAGCCCAGGCCCGCGATCACCGTATCGATCTCGGCCCGCGACACGGGATCGTCCGGCTGGGCCATCCCGACCACGACCACCGGGCGCCCGCCGCCACCTGTGAGGAAGACCACGCGAAGGTAGGCCGGCCGGTTCACGATGTCCAGGTACTCGGCGCGCAGCGAACGGGCGTGCCCGGTGCGCGCACCCACGGCGATCTCCGTGTCGTCCACGACCTTCACCTTGTCGCCGTGGAGCAGGAGCCGCCCGTACAGGTCGCTGAGCTCGGCCGCGGCGGCGCGCACGTCGGCCGCGGGCTCCGCCGGCCTGACCATCACCGTCGTGTTGACCCCGTCGCCCGCGACCGAGGTGAACCCCGTGACGGGCGGCACCGTGCCCGCGAGCCAGCCCTCCGGCAGCCGGTAGCCGACCCCCGCGACCGGATCGGTCACCCGCCCCGGCGGCGGGTCCGGCACCGACCGCAGCACCAGCACGACCGCGCCGGCGATGACGCCGCCGCCGACGACCAGGGTGAGCAGTACGAGCAGCAGGCCGCGCAGGCGCCCGGGGCGGGGCTGGGGCGGGGCGATGGGCGTGCCGTACCAGCGGGCCGAGGGCGGGAGGTCGTCGCCGGGCTCGGGTATCCGGGGAGGCCAGGTGAGGTGGGAGCGGCTGTCGGACGGCTCGGACTCCGGCGGCGGCCAGGGACGGCGCTCGTCGTCGAGGTCCGGGTCGCCGGGCGGCCACCCCTGGTCTTCCGCCTTCCGTACAGCCTTCTGGGCGGCCTTTCTGGCCCGCCGGGACCGGCGCCCCCCGTCACGACCGGGCTCGTCCAACGGGTCCGACCGGCGAGGTCGTTCGTGCACGGGGCCTCCTCCCGGCGGTCACGGTCCTACCGTCCTACCATGCATCCCACGGTGTGGTCCGGCTATGGGTGATCGCTGTTACAGGAGTGACCAATGAGTCATGAGATGTCCCGCATACGCCGGGCCACGATCACCCCGAAGAGCCCCAGGGAGGCCATCAGGACGACGATCATGGTGTAGCCGGTGGCGATGTCGTCGTGGCCGATCAGGTTGATCAGGACGCCGGCGAAACCGATGGTGAGAGCACCGCCCAGGGTGTCGACGACCTGGAGCGCGGCGGAGTTGGCGCCCTGCTCCGCGTCGGGTGACTGGCGCATCGCGGTGATGTTGATACTGGTGGTGCCGATGCCCATGCCGAACCCGGCGACGACCCAGGCGGGCACGGTGACCCAGCCGGTGATACCGGGTACGAGCGCGAGCAGGGTCAGCAGGATGCCTGCGGTGATCGCCGCGGAGCCGATCCCGACCAGCAGGGGCCGATCGTATGAGCGGCGGCTCTGCAGGTAGGAGCCGGTGGTCCAGCCCAGGGCTCCGGTGGTGAGCGCGACCCCCGCCTCGGCGACGGAGAAGCCTCGCACCTCGGTCAGAAGCAGCGGGATGAAGGAGTTGACCGCGAAGAAGGCCGAGGCGAGCACCCCACGCATCATGATCGTGGTGGGCAGGCCGCGGCCGAACCTGAGCGCCCCGGGTGGCAGCAGCCTGGGCAGCCCCACGGCGAGGAACACCAGCCCGGCCACGACGGCGACCCCGCCGGGCACCGGGGTGCTCTGCAGGCGGTCCACGCCGTACAGCAGCGCCCCGCCACCGCCCGCCGTGGCGACGGCGGCCAGGGTCATCGCCAGCGGCCTGGACCGGGGCCCGGTGGAGGGCTCGGGTGCCTGGTCCTGCCGGGCCCGCAGCGCGGGCAGGAGCATCACGAGGGCGGGGACGACGAGCGGCACGATGCCGTAGAAGACCCACCGCCAGCCGGCCGTCTCGGCGATGATCCCGCTGAGGGCCGGCCCGAGCAGGGCGGGGAGCACCCAGGCGGCCGACAGCGCGGCGAACACCCGGGGCCTGGTCTCGGGGACGTAGACCCGCGCGATCATCACGTAGATCGCCACGATGACGGCGCCGCCGCCGAGGCCCTGCACCGCCCGCGCCACGATGAACAGTTCCTTGGTCCCGGCGGCCCCGGCCAGGGCCATACCGGCGGTGAACAGTCCCACGCCGAGCAGGAACGGCCAGGCGTGTCCCCGCCGGTCGGACCAGAGGCCGGCGACGACGTTGGCGAGCAGGCCGGAGATGAGGAAGGCCGAGAAGCTCATCCCGTACAGGTCCAGGGCGTCGAGATCCGCCGAGACGGCGGGCATGACCGTGCCCACGGACATGCCCTCGAAACCGATCAGCGTGACGACGAGCAGGATGCCGAGGGAGGCGGTGCGGTACTGGGGGCCGAAGAGCCGGGGAGATTCGTACGGAGCGTCAAGTGCCTTCGGTACTGTCACCTGTCAAGGGTAGTGTCCGCCCCGGCTCTCGGTATGCGACCCACATCTCCTGCATCCTGAGAGCCTGGCCGGAGGTGAACCCGGACATGCAGCGGTCGTCGGAGTAGTCCATGAAGTTGTGGATCGGGTCGGGCCCGTCCCCCTCGCAGGTGTCCTTGACCAGCGGGCAGCCCTCGGTGGGCTTCCCCTCGGGCGCGGTGTCGGCAACGCCGTCGCCCGCGGCCTCGCAGCCCTTCTCGAAGGTGTGCAGCAGCCCGAGCCAGTGACCGATCTCGTGGACCCCGGTGAACCCCCGGTCGAAGCTGCGCATCGCCCCGCCGGGCAGGCTGCGCCAGTCGACGACCACGCCGTCGAGAGCCGGCTCCTTCCAGTATCCGTAGGGGTAGGTGGAGTAGCCGAGCACCAGCTCGCTGAGCTGGGCGAGGTAGAGGTTGAGCGTCTCGGGGCCGCCCCTGCGCATCCGCTTGATCGCCCGCTCGTGGGTGACGGGGGCGCGGAACCAGGCCGGGTTGACGGTGCGGGTGATGCCCTCCAGCCTGAACCGGATCCCGGTGTCCGCCCCGCCGAACTGCCCGGAGTAGGCGGCGTTGAGCGTGGCGAGCTGGTCGCGTACGGCGAAGTCGGGGGCGCCGAGGCGACCGTCGGTGATGACGTGCACCCAGGTGGGCACGGTGACCGGAAGCACGAGCGGAAGCGATCTCGACCGGGAGCGTCCGTCGACGGGCAGGCGGGCGGACGGCGCGACGAACGGCGCGGGGGATGACACCGGGGATGGCATGGGCGGCTCGGGCCCACGCCCCGGCGGCACGGGGCGGACCGCCCCCCGCACCATGACATGAGCCGCTCCGGAGGCGAGGGCGCATCCGGGCGCGGTGGATTCTCGGCCGGGAACGGGCACCGTCAACAGGCATGCGGAAAGAACGGCGATCGCACGCCGAAACATGGACTCCCCCGACAGATCCCAGCCACTGGTCGCTCGCCGCCCCCCGGCGACATCCCGACCGTAGCCTCATCGGTGGCGATCACCCACGAGCAACACTCACTCCTTGTTGCCGTCTTCACCCTTCGGCAGACCCGAGTAGATCTCCTTGCACTCCGGGCAGACCGGGAACTTCTGGGGGTCGCGGTTGGGCACCCAGACCTTCCCGCAGAGCGCGCGGACCGGTGTCCCGCTCAGCGCGCTCTCCATGATCTTGTTCTTCTCGACGTAGTGGGCGAAGCGCTCGTGGTCGCCGTCGCCGTGCGACAGGTCCGGCCGGACGTCGCTCTCAGGGAGAATCTTCGTACTCACCCTGGTGATTTTATGCCCGCACCGCCGCGCCCCGGTCACCGGCGCGACGCCCCAGGTCCGGCGATCGAGCGCCGGGCCTGGGGTGGGAGCCGTGTTCGAGGGCTTTCAGCCCATGTGGATCGCGGCGCCCTCGCTCTTGCGGCCCGCCCTGACGAAGAGCGCGAGCAGCGCCGCGAGGACGGCCACCCCGGTGCTGACCGTGAAACCGAGGTGCATGCCGTCCAGGAAGGACGAGTGCACGACGCCGGTGATGGCCTGCATGATCGGCTCGGGCGTGCCGGGGGCCGCACCGGCCTGGGCGTAGGAGGCACCCTGCTTGACCAGTTCCATCTGCTCGGCGGGGAGTTCCGGGAGCTTGGCGGCCGTCCAGTAGCCGGGAAGCACGTCGGCCACCTTGGCCGCGACGATCGCGCCGAGCACCGCGGTGCCCATCGAGCCTCCGACCTGCATCGCCGACTGCTGCACGCCGCCCGCCACGCCGCTGAGCTCCTCTGGGGCGTTGCCCACGATGATCTCGGTGGCGCCGACCATCACCGGGGAGAGGCCGAAGGCGAGCAGCACGAACGGGATCGCGCTGTCGACGTAACCCGCGTCCATGCCCAGGCGGGAGAGGAGGAACATGGCCACGGCCGTGATCAGCATGCCCGCCGAGATCGTGATCTTCGGGCCGAGTCTGCCGATCGCCAGGCCCGCCAGCGGTGAGGCGACGATCATGCCCGCGCTCATCGGGAGCATCCGCATACCCGAGTCGAGCGGTGACAGGCCGTGCACGCCCTGGAAGTAGAAGGTGAGGAAGAACATCGCGCCGAACATCGAGAACGCCACCAGCACCATCAGCACGGTGCCGATCGCGACCGAGGCGTTGCCGAACAGGCTGAGCGGGATGAGCGGCTCGGTGGCCTTGGTCTGCCAGTAGACGAACGCGGCGCCGAGCACCACGGCACCGGCCAGGAAGCCGAGCGTCCTGGTGTCGCCCCAGCCGTACTCGGGGGCCTTGATGATCGCCCAGACCATGCAGAACATGGCGCCGGAGAGCAGGACCACGCCGAGCCAGTCGATCCTGGACAGCGAGGCCGCCCTGCTCTCCTTGATCACCAGAAACCCGACGGCCAGGGCGACGATGCCGACCGGGACGTTGATGAAGAAGACCGACTGCCAGTTGACGTGCTCCACCAGCAGGCCGCCGACGATGGGACCGGCGGCGCTGGACAGGCCGATCACCGCGCCCCAGACGCCGATCGCCATGTTCAGCTTCTCCGCGGGGAAGGCCGCGCGGAGCAGGGCCAGGGCCGCGGGCTGCAGCAGGGCGCCGAAGAGCCCCTGCAGGACGCGGAAGGCGATCAGCCAGGTGATGGAGTCGGACAGGCCGATGGCCAGGGAGGTGAGCGCGAAGCCCGCGATGCCGATCACGAAGATCCGCTTGTGCCCGAACAGGTCACCGAGCTTGCCGGCGGTGATCAGGAACACGGCGAGCGCGAGCAGGTAACCGCTGGTCACCCACTGCAGGTCGGCGAGGGAGGCGTTGAGCTCCTTGCCGATCACCGGGTTGGCGATGGCGACGACGGTGCCGTCGAGCATCACCATCATCACGCCGAGGGAGACCGCCAGCAGCGTCAGCCACGGGTGCCCCTGTCTGGATGATCTGCCCGGATCCGGTGGTGGTGGTGTCGTGGCCACCGTCTTGGCCTGCGCCATGGAAGGGTCCCCCCTGATCTTTCGTCCGCCCCCGCGTGGGACGTCAACCCGAGGTAATTTATGGCAGTCCCTGACAAGTGACAAATTCTATTATGAGGCAGCACATGACTTATGGCAGACTGTGAACTATACGTTTCGAGGTGGTGACGAGCATGCGTCGGCCAGGCCTTCGCGAGCGCAAGAAGCAGAAGACCCGGCTGGCACTGATCGACGCCGCCCTCTCCCTCTTCCTTGAGCAGGGGTACGAGGCGACGACCGTCGACCAGATCGCCGCGGCCGTGGACGTCTCTCCGCGCACGTTCTTCCGCTACTTCGCCACCAAGGAGGACGTCGCCCTGTCCCTGGCCGCCGACGGGCAGGAGGCCATGCTCGCCGAGCTGGCCACCCGCCCGGCTGACGAGGCGCCGTTCACCGCGCTCTCACACGCCGCGCGCGCGATGGTCACCATGCTCCAGGAGGGGGATCTCGACGACACCGCCAGGTTCCTCAGGGCCCGCGAAGTGATCGACAGCACCCCTGCCCTCTTCGCGGGAAGCGTGCGCCGGCTGGTGGAGAACGAGCGGCGGCTGATCGCCGAGATCAGCAGGCGCCAGGGCACCGGCCCCGACGACCTCCTGCCCCACTTCGTGGTGGCGCTCTTCACCGCCGTCGCCCGGGTCGGCTTCGAGCTCTGCGAGCCCGCCGACATCAACGACGTCAAGGCCCTCGCCGCCCGCCTGGAGTCGACCCTCGCCCTGGCCGAACGCTCCCTGCGCCCCGGCTGGGACCGCCCCGGGCACCTGGTCTAGGTCCTGTCCTGCGGATCTTTTGCCTACTGCGGTCGCCCAGGCGGCGCCTCGCCGCGTTGTCGTCGGTCACCGCAGCACGCTGCGGCTCCCTCCTCCGCCTTGCGAGACACCGCCTGACCGATCCTCGCTACGGCAAGATCCGCAGGACAGGACCTAGTTCATCGACGGGTCGTCGGGGCAGGTGGCCACGTAGGCCAGCTCGCCCCGCTGGCGGCGGAGCACGGCCCGCCAGAGCGACTCGGGATCGTGGTGGAAGGTGTCGCCGGGCTCCGAGTCCACGACGTACCAGGCGCCCTCGCCGATCTCGCTCTCCAGCTGCCCGGCCGACCATCCGGCGTACCCCGCGAAGATGCGCATCTGGGCGATCTCCCCGGCGAGGATCTCCGGCGGCGCGTCGAGGTCGACGGTGCCGAGCCTGGAGACCGCCGCGGTGCCCGCGTGCAGCCGCCGCCAGCCGAGCGGCTCCTGCCCGCTCGGCACCGCGGCCAGCGCCAAGGCGCTGTCGGTCTGCACGGGGCCTCCCTGGAACAGCACGGACGGGCCGGTGACCATGGTGTCCCAGGTCGGCAGCACCTGGGTCACCGAGATGTCACTCGGTCTGTTGAGCACCACGCCCAGGGTGCCGCCATCGAGGTCGTGCTCCAGCACCAGGACCACGCTGCGCCGGAAGTTGGGATCCTCCAGCTGCGGGGTGGCCACCAGAAGCCCACCGACGTAGATCGCCTCCGCCATACCTCCATCATGAGGGGTGAACACCCCTTCGCGCTGCTCCCCCCGCCCTTCTGATGACCCGGACCTCATGCGCTCGTCACGCGACGCGCACAGGACGGAACTCCATGGAGCGAAGATCGCGGAACGGGACGGTGACGACGGCCTGACGACGGGCCTCAGGCCTCCGTCATACCCGTACGCGCACGGCCGCCGGCCGACTCGCGCACGGCCGCCGCGACGGCGCCCGACACGTCCGGGTGGAACACGCTGGGGACGATGTAGTTGGGGCCGAGCTCCTCGGTGGTCACCACGTCGGCCAGCGCCTTGGCCGCGGCCAGCAGCATCTCCTGGCTGACCACGGTGGCCTGCGCGTCGAGCAGGCCGCGGAAGACGCCGGGGAAGGCCAGCACGTTGTTGATCTGGTTCGGATAGTCGGAGCGACCGGTGGCGACCACCGCTGCGTGCTCACGAGCGATGTCGGGCGAGACCTCGGGCTCGGGGTTGGCGAGCGCGAAGACCACGGCGTCCTTGGCCATCGTGGCGATGTCGTCGCCGTTGAGGATGCCGGGCGCGGACACGCCGATGAACACGTCGGCGCCCTTGACCGCGCCGCGCAGGTCGCCCGCGTAGCCATCGGCGTTGGTGTGGTCGGCGATCCACTGGAGCGAGTCGTCCAGGTCCTGGCGCCCGCGGTGCACCGCGCCCAGGTAGTCGCAGACGACCACGTTGCGGGCGCCCGCCGCGAGCAGCAGTCGCAGCACCGCCGTACCCGCCGCGCCCGCGCCCGCGAGGGCGATGCGGACCTCACCCAGGTCCTTGCCGACCACGCGCAGCGCGTTGGTGAGCGCGGCCAGCACGCAGATCGCGGTGCCGTGCTGGTCGTCGTGGAAGACCGGGATGTCCAGCAGCTCGCGCAGCCGCCGCTCCACCTCGAAGCAGCGCGGCGCCGAGATGTCCTCCAGGTTGATGCCGCCGAAACCGGGAGCGATGATCTGCACGGTCCGCACGATCTCGTCGACGTCCTGGGTGTCCAGGCAGATCGGCCAGGCGTCGATGTCGGCGAACCGCTTGAACAGCGCGGCCTTGCCCTCCATGACGGGGAGTCCGGCGGCCGGGCCGATGTTGCCCAGGCCGAGCACCGCCGAGCCGTCGGTGACGACGGCGACGGTGTTGCGCTTGATGGTCAGGCGGCGAGCGTCCTCGGGGTTGCGGGCGATGGCCATCGAGACCCGGGCGACGCCGGGCGTGTACGCCATGGAGAGCTCGTCCCGGTTGCGCAGCGGCACCTTCGACCGCATCTCGATCTTTCCACCGAGGTGCATGAGGAAGGTCCGGTCGGAGACCTTGTGGATGACGACGCCCTCGACGCCCTCCAGCTTGTCGACGATCGCCTGCGCGTGATCGGTGTCACGCGCGGCGCAGGTGACGTCGATGCGCAGCGTCTCATGCCCGGCCGTGGTCACGTCGAGCGCGGTGACCACACCCCCGGCGGACTCTACCGCGTGGGTGAGCTGGCTGACGGCCTTGCCGCCGGCGGGCACCTCCAGGCGCACGGTGATGGAGTACGACACACTCGGCACGGTGGCCACAGCCGATCCGCTCCTTTGCGACTAACTTAAGTTGGGATGCCTCCATCGTGCCATCACCAGGGGAGTGTGCGCACCGGGGGCGGCGATCCCCGCACATGTAGATGCGGTCACGAAACACCTCGTCCCGGCCCATCGTGACGCTCGTCACCGAAGACGGCTCCGCGGGGCGGCGCCCGCCCCGCGGCGGGCGGGCCGCCGGGCCGGGCACTCGGAGGCGGGGTGCTCAGAACAGGGCGCTGGCCAGGTTCCTGCGGGCCCTGGCGATGGACGGGTCGTCTCCGGGGAGCGTGTCGAACAGGCCGAGCAGGTGCACCCTGGCCCTGTCCCGCTCGGCCCCCGAGGTGCGGCGCACCACGTCGACGAGCCGGTCGAAGGCCCTGTCCACCTCGCCGGAGAGCATCTCGAAGTCGGCGGCCAGGAGCTGGGCCTCGATGTCCGCGGGGTCGGCCAGCCTGCTCTGCAGGTCAGCCGGGTCGACGTCCTGCGTCCTGCGGATCAGGCCGAGCCCGGCCAGGCCCAGCTTCGCGTCCTGGTTGTTCGGCGAGCGAGCCAGCAGCCGCTCGTACGCGGCCACCGCGCCGTCGAGGTCACCGGCGTCGACGGCCTGCTCGGCGGCGAGCACGTCCGGGTCGACCGGGGGCTCCTGCGGCTGCTCCTGCTTTTCCTCGCCCTCCTCGGTGGGGGGCGGGAGATACTGCGCCAGCGCCTCCATGAGCTGCGACAGCCAGTCACGGAGCTGTGGCTCGGTGGCGATGCCCGGAACCACGGCCACCGGCTGTCCCTGGAAGATGGCGTACAGGGCGGGCACGTTCTGCACCCGTAGCGCCTGCGCGATCTGCTGGTTGATCTCAACGTCGACCCTGGCCAGGGTCCACCGGCCGGCGTTCTCGGCGGCCAGTTTCTCCAGCAGCAGGCTGTACTGTTTGGCCTGCTCGGCGCGGGTGACGGTGAGCTCCAGCAGCACGAGGCTGTTCATGGAGCGTTCTACGACCTCGGTCGCGAAGTTGGCGTCGTCGACATCGATGACCGGCGCCGGAACACCGCCGGTTTCCTGCGCGGCGCTCTCCCGCCGCGCCTGTGCCTCCAGTGCCTGCTTGCGAGCGCCGAGATCGACGGCGCCGTAGAGCGATCCGGGTCGAGTGAAGTCCGCTGGGCTCATGGTTCCAATCCTGCCGTATCCCGGCCGGTGCCCCGACGCGCCCTCACTAGAAACGCGCCGGTTCGGTGTAGACGCCCCACTCACCGCGCAACACGTCGCAGATCTCACCCAGCGTGGCCTCGGCCCTGGCCGCGTCGAGCATGGCGGGGATCATGTTGCCCGCCGCCCTGGCCGCCCGCCTCATCGCGGCCAGGGCGGCGTCCACGGCCGCCTGGTCACGGGCGGCGCGGCGCTCGGCGAGGACGCGGCGCTGCTCGCGCTCGACCTCGTGACCCACCCGGAGGATCTCCAGCGGCTCGTCGACGGACGCCGTGTGGCAGTTCACCCCGACGATCCTCTTCTCGCCCTTCTCCAGCTTGCGCTGGTAGTCGAAGGCCGCCTCGGCGATCTCGGACATGAACCAGCCGTCCTCGATGCCGCGCAGGATGCCCGAGGTCATCGTGCCGTCGGCGCCCATCTCCCGGATCCTCGTGAAGGTCGCCTCGGCCTCGGCCTCCAGCCGGTCGGTCAGCGCCTCCACGTACCAGGATCCGCCGAGCGGGTCGGCGACGTTGACGACCTCGGTCTCCTCCATGAGCACCTGCTGGGTGCGGAGCGCGATCTCCGCCGCCCTCGTGGAGGGCAGCGCGAGGACCTCGTCCAGCGCGTTGGTGTGCAGCGAGTTGGTGCCGCCGAGCACCGCCGCGAGCGCCTCGACCGCGGTACGCACCACGTTGTTGTACGGCTGCTGCGCGGTCAGTGACACGCCCGCCGTCTGGGTGTGGAAGCGCAGCCACTGGGCCTTCTCCGTGCCGGCCCCGTAGACGTCGCGCAGCCACCGCGCCCAGATCCGCCGGGCGGCCCTGAACTTGGCGATCTCCTCGAAGAAGTCGATGTGCGCGTCGAAGAAGAAGGACAGGCCGGGGGCGAAGACGTCGATGTCCAGGCCGCGCGACAGGCCGAGCTCCACGTAGCCGAACCCGTCGGCCAGGGTGAAGGCCAGCTCCTGGGCGGCCGTGGCCCCGGCCTCGCGGATGTGGTAGCCGGAGACGCTGAGCGGCTTGTACGCGGGCACCTCCGCCGCGCAGAACTCCATCAGGTCGCCGATCAGCCGCAGATGCGGCTCGGGGGCGAACAGCCACTCCTTCTGCGCTATGTACTCCTTGAAGATGTCGGTCTGCAGGGTGCCGTTGAGCCTGGTGACCGGCACCCCCTGCCGCTCGGCGGCGACGACGTACATGCAGAAGATCGGGACGGCCGGACCGCTGATCGTCATCGAGGTGGTGATGTCGCCGAGCGGGATGCCCTCGAAGAGCAGGTCCATGTCCAGCACGGAGTCGATCGCCACGCCGCAGTGGCCCACCTCGCCGAGCGATCGCGGGTCGTCGGAGTCGCGGCCCATCAGCGTGGGCATGTCGAAGGCCACGCTCAACCCGTCACCGCCCGCGGCGAGGATCATCTTGTAGCGCTCGTTGGTCTGCCGCGCGTTGCCGAACCCGGCGAACTGCCGGATGGTCCATGCCTTGCCCCGGTAGCCGGTGGAATGCAGACCGCGGGTGAAGGGGAACTCCCCCGGCCAGCCGATGCGCTCCATCCGCGGGTCACCGCCGTCCGGACCGTAGACCGGCTCGACGTCGAGCCCGGACAGGGTGCGGAACTCGGCCTCACGCCTGCGAGCCCCGTCGAACCGCGCCTGCCAGCGCGCACGCCCCGCCTCGACCTGCTCAGCGTCCATGGCCAACCCCCTGTACGGCCTGTGGCCTCTCCCAAAATACTAGGACGTCCTACTAATCCTTGGCGAGAGCGAGCCCTCACCGGCGACCAACCCAAGAACTTCCACGGGGACGTGCCTGTGTTCGTGGACCAAGGGACTCCCGTGAGGCCGCGCCAGCGTCGCCGTGGGCACGCGGCCTCACCGCGACGCGTTAGCGTCGCCAGCAAAAAAGTCGCCGGCGGCGACGCGGAGGGTTCTGAGGAGGTCGAACATCTGCTCCAGCTCATCCTCGCCGTACATGGGCATGGCGAAGTCGGCCTCCATCAGGTCGGCGGTCGCCCCGCGGACGACCTCCCGCCCCCGGTCGGTGATCTCGGCGAGCACCCCCCGGCCGTCGCGGGGATTGGGCATGCGACGTACCAGACCGGCACTTTCCAGGCGGCTCACGGTGTTGGTCACGCTCGTGGGATGGACCATCAGACGCTCACCGATCCTGGAGAGCGGCAGCGCTCCGGTCCTGCTGAAGGTCAGCAGCACCAGGGCCTCGTATCTGGCGAAGGTCAAGTCATGCGGTTTGAGCAGCGTGTCCAGTTGCGACAGCAGGATCTGCTGCGCTCTCATGATCGATGTGACGGCGGCCATGGCCGAGGAGGGCCCGAAGTGAACGCGCCACGTCTTCGCGGCACGCTCGATGGGGTCAAACGGGAGATTCAGCTGACCGGTAACCACAGGGCTACGGTAGCGCGGCCTCATCCCGATTCGCCCATATACGTAGAGTCACCATCCTGATGGCTTCACCAAGAACCCGGACGCCAAACGTCACGCTCCGTTATGGTTCCCACATCGAATGGTGAGGCCGTGGCCAAGTGGCCACGCTGACTCAGTCCGGCCTGCGGGGGAAGCGAGCCGGACCGGTGCCGAGGGGACCGGCATCCGCACATTCACGGCACGGGGGGTGCTTGATGAACGACAACTTGACGGCGTTCGAACGCCGGACGCACTTCGGCTACACCGGCTCGGCGTGGGTTCTCACCACGCCCACCGGTGCGTGAGCACAGGGGCGTTTCACGCGAGGAACTCCAGCAGAGCGGGTTGATGGCGGTCGCCATCCTGCTCGTGCTCGGGGTGGTCGCGGCGTGGAGCGTCCTGGTTCCCGGTGTCAGCGCGTGGGAGAACATCATCGTCGCGGTGATCGGCTCGCTCCGGTTGACCGGCCCGGTGGCGGCCGCGTTCGCCGCGTGGGTGGCGGTGCGCAGGCGGCGCGGGACGGGGGGCCGATCGATGACCCCGTGGCAGGCGGTGCGGGCGCCGCTGGCGATCCTGGTGGTGACGGGTGGCGCGTTCACCGCCACCGTCATGGTCCTGGCGGTCAGGACCATGATCACCGAGCAGGCCGGGCGACTGCTGCCCAGCGGCCTGGTGATGGGCGTGGCCGGGCTGGCGCTGTACGTCGTCATCGGCTGGGTCACCGGCTGGCTGATGCCGTGGACGATCACGCCGGTCCTGGCCGGACTCGGTTGCTACAGCCTGTTCACCTGGCTGTGTCACGGGCCGACCTGGGCCGACCGGCTCGCCCCCGCCACGCGGGAGCCGTACGACCCGTTCCAGGGGCTGAACTCGGCGGCGTTCACCGACCAGACGCTCTGGCTGGTGGGGATCAGCGCGGCGCTCCTGCTCGGCTGGGCCGCGGTCGTGACGCGCCAGGCCCTGGTGCTGGCCGCCGCGCTGATCGCGGTGCTGGCGGCGGGGACCGGCATGGCCCGCCTGTTCACCGAGGAGCAGCCGGTCTCGGCCCAGCAGATCGTCTACAGCTGCCAGGAGTGGCCGATCATGGTCTGCGTGCACCCGGGGATGCGCGCCGGACTACCCGAACTGGGCTCGGAGTTCATCAAGATCGCCTCCCGGCTGGCCGGGACACCCGGGGAGTTCTCCCGGGTGGAGCAGCACCCCAGGCGTGACGGTTCCGCCCTCTCCGCGGGCGTGATCGCGATCCACGTGGACGATCTGGCCACGGGGTTCGCCGAGAAGGCGGCCGACGAGTTCGTCGACGGCCTGGCCGCGCGGTGTGACGCCACTTCCGCGGCGGGCTACCGCGACATCGTGGCCGCGTGGCTGCGGGGTGAGCCGCTTCCCGGCGGGCCGCTCGCGGAGCACCGGTACGCGGCGGCGTGGTTCTCGGGGCTCACGGACGTCCAGCGGCGCGACTGGCTCCGGCTCTACTACGCGGACTTCACCGGCTGCCGGTTACAAAGCACTCACTTTGGCGGCCAGTCCGGGCAGACCGCCCAGACAGGACAGTACGGCCAGCCGGGGCAGGGGGCGGGAGGCACCTCGACCGGGCCCGAGCCCAGGTCAGGCCCCGTCCACCAGGCACCCGGCGGGCCGCCGCCGCCCGGGACCGGCGTCCCGCCCGCCCCGTGGCGTGCCCCCTTCGCCGAAGGCGGCACGCCGCCGTCGCCACGGGGCTGACAAGATCGGCATAGGCTCGGCGTGAGAAGGTCGCCCCCCGGGGAAGGAGAGCTTCGTGAAAGCCTCCCAAGAAGCTCCGCCCGAGACCCCCCAGGCGGCGCCTCGCAGGCGCCGCTGGCGTTTCCTCGCCGGGCTGCTCGTCGTCATGGTTCTTCTCGTCGTGGGTGCTCGCCTGACCTGGTCGTGGCTGAACCCGTTCGGCGAGGCCACGATCGACCGCAGCCAGCCCGTGCTGCTGGAGTCCATTCACAACCTCAGCCGTTTCGAGGCCGCCACCGGCAACTTCCAGGTCGTGGTCGACCTGGAGAAGGACGCCGCCTTCCTGCCCGACGCGGTCAAGGGCAGCCGGACGCTCTTCGTCGGTGCCGGTGGCGTCGACGCCTACGTCGACTTCGGCGGCATCGGCAACGGCGGGCTGACGGTCTCCCCCGACCGCACCGAGGTCACGGTCAGGCTGCCCCGCGCCCAGCTGGAGAAGCCGAATCTCGACAACAAGCGCTCCTATGTCTACGCCCAGCAGCGCGGTCTGCTGGACCGGGTCGAGGACTTCCTGTCCTCCTCCCCCTCAGACCAGCAGGAGCTCTACGTGCTGGCCGAGAAGAAGATCGCCGAAGCCGCTCTGGCCAGCGATCTGCGCAACCGCGCCGACCAGAACACCAAGATCATGCTTGAGGGCATGCTGAAGGGTCTCGGCTTCGAGAAGGTCATCGTCAAGTTCGCCGACGAGACCTGACGCCCCCGCGTCCCGGCCCTCGGCGCTCCGGCCGGTGCGGGGCCCCGCCCACGCTCACCGGGTTCGGCGGCGCGCCGCCGCGGAGACGACCTCGCCCGCCCCTTGGGACACCTTGGAAGCGCGGTGAGGGTTCGCGGGCGCCGCTCAGTGCCGGGGGATCAACCCGGCCGCCCCACCGCCGTCAGAAGCTCGTCAGCCGCGGTGTAGGGGTCGAGTTCCGCGTCCAGAACGCGGGTGGCGAGGGCGTCGAGGCGCCGGTCTCCGTGCAGGTCGGCGAAGCGGGAGCGCAGGGTGGTGAGGGCGATCGCCTCGATCTCGTCCCGGGCCCTGGCCTGGCGGCGGCGGACGAGCTCGCCCGCCCCCTCCAGATAGGCCAGGTGGCCGTCGAGGGCCGCGACCACCTCCTCGGCGCCCTCCCCCCGCAGTGCCACGGTCGGCACGATCGGCGGTCTCCAGGGCCGGTCGACCAGGGCGATCATGTTGCGGAGCTCGCGGATCGCGGCCTGGGTGCCCTCTCGGTCGGCCTTGTTCACCACGAACACGTCGGCGATCTCCAGGATGCCCGCCTTGGCCACCTGGACGCCGTCGCCCATCCCCGGGGCGAGCAGCACGACCGTGGTGTCGGCCAGCGAGGCGATGTCGACCTCCGCCTGGCCGACACCGACGGTCTCGACGAGGATGACCTCGCAGCCGGCCGCCTCCAGGACGCGCAGCGCCTGGGGCGTGGCCCACGACAGCCCGCCCAGGTGGCCCCTGCTCGCCATCGACCTGATGAACACGTCCGGATCGGTGGCGTGGTCCTGCATCCGAACCCGGTCGCCCAGCAGCGCCCCGCCGGTGAACGGCGAGGAAGGGTCGACGGCGAGCACGCCGACCCTCACGCCACGCCTGCGGAACGCGTGGACCAACATCCCCGTGGAGGTCGACTTGCCGACGCCGGGCGGGCCGGTCAGGCCGATGATCCGGGCCTGGTGTGGCCGGTCGGCGCAGAGCAGCGCGGCGATCTCCCTGAGTCCGGGGGAACCGTTCTCGACCATGGAGATCAACCGGGCCACGGCCCGGGGTCGGCCCTCCCTGGCCAGCGCGACCAGGTCGGAGACCTCCAAGGTCATGCCGAGGGAACGCGGATGATCAGAGCGTCACCCTGCCCGCCGCCGCCGCAGAGGCCGGCCGCGCCGAGGCCGCCGCCCCTGCGCTTGAGCTCGTAGGCGAGGGCGAGGACGATGCGGGCGCCGGAGGCGCCGATCGGGTGGCCGACCGCGATGCCGCCGCCGTTGACGTTGACCTTGTCGAGGGGGACGTCGAGCTCCTTGACCGACTGCAGGACCACCTGGGCGAAGGCCTCGTTGATCTCCACCAGGTCGAGGTCACCGGCGACGAGTCCCTGCTTGCCGAGGGCGTGCTTGATCGCGTTGGCCGGCTGGGACTGGAGCGAGTTGTCGGGCCCGGCGACGTTGCCGTGGGCGCCGATCTCGGCCAGCCACTCAAGACCGAGTTCCTCGGCCTTGGCCTTGGACATCACGACGACGGCGCAGGCGCCGTCGGAGATCTGCGAGGCGGACCCGGCGGTGATCGTGCCGTCCTTGGTGAACGCCGGTCGCAGTCGCGACAGGACCTCGACCGTGGTGTCCCCGCGCACGCCCTCGTCGGCGGAGAAGACCGTCGGCTCGCCCTTGCGCTGCGGGATCGCCACCGGCACGATCTCGTCGTCGAAGGTCCCGTTCTTGATCGCGGCGGCGGCGAGCGTGTGGGAGCGGGCGGAGAACTCGTCCTGCTCCTCGCGGGTCAGCCCGAAGCGCGCGTTGTGCCGCTCGGTGGACTCGCCCATGGCCACCTGGTCGTAGACGTCGGTGAGGCCGTCGAAGGCCATCGAGTCGATGATGCCGGCGGCACCGTACTTCACGCCCTTGCGCAGGCCGGGCAGCAGGTGCGGGGCGTTCGACATGGACTCCATGCCGCCCGCGACCACGATGTCGAACTCACCGGCCCGGATGAGCTGGTCGGCCAGGGCGATGGAGTCCAGGCCGGAAAGGCAGACCTTGTTGATCGTCAGGGACGGCACGGACATCGGGATGCCCGCCTTGACGGCGGCCTGGCGGGAGGGCATCTGACCCACACCCGCCTGGAGCACCTGCCCCATGATCACGTACTGTACCGCCTCTGGAGCGACGCCGGAACGCTCCAGCGCGGCTTTGATCGCGATGCCGCCGAGTTCGACGGCCGACAGGCCGGACAGCGAGCCGAGCAGTCGGCCGATGGGGGTTCGAGCCCCGGAGACGATGACGGAAACGGACATAACAGGGGGCCTCCCTGACAGGGCTTGGAGCGACTTTGCCACCATACCCATGGGCACATCGGTGACCTTGAAGGAGGATGGCTCTATGTTCATGCGCATCGACCACGTGGGAATCGCCTGCCACGATCTTGAGGAGAAGATCGCTTTTTTCGAGCAGACCTTCGAGCTCACGGTGGTGGCCCGCGAGGTGAACGCCGAGCAGGGGGTGAAGGAGGCGATGCTGCACATCGCCGACGGGGAGGGCGGTGGATCGTATATCCAGCTCCTCGAACCGCTCGGTTCCGACACGCCGGTCGGTAAATTTCTCGCGAAGCGCGGGGAAGGCGTTCATCATGTCGCCTTCGGTGTTCCGGACGTCGTGCGTGCTCTGGACACGATCGGCGGCAGGGGCGTCCGACTGCTCGACGAACGGCCGCGCCACGGCTCCATGGGTTCGTCCATCGCCTTTCTTCACCCCAAAGACGTGGGGGGAATGCTTACCGAACTCGTACAGGCTCCGGAAAGGCAAGCTGAGACCACGTCGAATGCAAGAAACGCCGATACGTAACAAGTCGCGCATAAAGTCGGACGAGACCGCCAACTCGGCAACGGCGGAGTACGCTGGCGTACCACCGGACGTGGATCCCGCCCCGGCTCCCGCTTCGGATGCCTGAAACCCCCGTCCGGCCCGTGTAGCCGTCTCGACAACCCAGGATCGAGCCTCCATGCAGTCCGACATCGACGCCCAGCTCAACAACTTCTTTGAAGACGCCCCCGCTCGGGAATTCGACGTGGTGCTCCGGGGCTATGACCGGCACCAGGTCCACGACCATCTAAAGCAAATCGACGGTGAGCTTCGGCAGTCCCGGGAGCAGGTCCAGAACCTGCAGCGGGATCTGTCCGACTCCCAGCGCCAACTTCAGGAGCAGGAGCGCCCGACCTACTCCGGCCTCGGCGCCCGGATCGAGCAACTGCTCCGCCTGGCTGAGGAACAGGCGACCGAGCTGGTCCAGGCAGCCAGGTCCGAGGCGAACGAGATCAAGGCGGCCTCCAAGGTCGAGGCCGCCGACCTGCGTGCCGCCGCGGAGAACGAGGCCGCGGAGAAGCGCGCCCTCGCCACCCGCGAGGTCGACGAGATGCGCACCACCGCGGAGCGCGAGGCCGAGGAGATCCGCTCGACCGCCCGCCGCGAGGCCGACGAGCTGACCGCCACCACCGAGCGCGAGGTCTCCAAGCTGCGGGCCACCGCCGACCACGAGGTGGCCGAGAAGCGCGCCGACGCCGAGCGCGAGATCGCCAAGCTGCGCACCACCACCGAGCGCGAGGTGGCCCAGCTGCGCGCCTCGACCAAGCGCGAGCGTGACGAGGTCCTCACCACCGCCAAGCGCCAGGCCGACGAGATGCGCGCCCAGGCCCAGCGGGTGCTTGAGGAGTCCGAGGCCAAGCGGGCCCAGGACGAGGCGGAGTTCGAGATCCAGCTCGCCGCCCGGCGCGAGGAGGCCGAGCGCCAGGAGGCCGAGCGCCACGCCACCGCGCAGGCCGCCACCCAGAAGCTGGTCGCCGAGGCCGAGCAGCGTGCGGCCACCGCCGAGCAGCGCGCCACCAAGGCCACCCAGCAGGCCGAGCAGACCCGCCGCGAGGCCGACACGCACGCCAAGCAGCTGCTGGCCAACGCGCGCAAGAACGCCGACCAGGTCGTGTCCGAGGCCAAGTCGAGCGCCGAGTCCATCGTCTCCGAGGCCAAGGCGGAATCCGAGCGGAGCCGCTCTGTCGCCCAGCGCCAGGTCGACGAGCTGACCCGCCAGCGCGACAGCATCACCAGCCACCTCGCGCAGCTGCGCCAGCTGCTCGGTGGCGCGCCGCTCCCGGCCGCCGACCCGGAGCCCGCGATCACCGCGGCCCCGCCGAAGCCGGCCATCCCCGCCGCCACCAACGGTGCCGAGAAGCCGGTTCCGACTCCCGCCAGGGCGGAGAAGGACGACGACGCGGAGTGGTGGCAGGAATAGGCGGCCGCTGACTCCGGGGCGTTGACGACGGCTGACGAGAGAGCCTGGTGACCTTCACGGTCACCAGGCTCTCTCGGCTACCGGCCCCACTTACCTGCCCCTCTTACCCACCGTCAGGATCGGCAGTGCCCGAAGCGTCACCGGTGTCCGACGATTCCGGGGCCCCGCCCCGGGCCGGGAGCCGGTCCCGCCCTTCGAGGTGCCCGCCAGGGGCCCGTACGAGAATGTCCCGTACCAGGTCTCGACCGGTTCCCCCGGAGAGGCTCGCCAGGGCCGGGCGCCCTACGGGCAGCCGGGAAAACCCCTGGCCGAGAGCCCGTTCATCGTCGGCCTGACCGCATGGGCGAGCGCCCAGGCGGTGGTCACCTCGCCAAACGTGATCGTCCTCGCCGTGGGACTCAACCCGGCCGTCGAGGCGCTGCAACGGCGCCGGTCGATCTCGATTGGCCGCGGCGATCGCCCTGCTCATCCGCGAGGTGGTGATCCCCCGGCAAGCTCGGCGATGAAGTCCGACACCGCCCGGTTGAACGCCTCGGGCTGCTCGATCGCGCTGAGATGGCCGGCCTTCTCGATGACGGCCAGCCGCCCGTCGGGCACCGCCTCGACCATCGCGCCCGCTTCCGCGGGCGGGGTGATCTCGTCCTCCTCGCCCACGATCACCAGGACCGGCGTCTTGATCGCCCGCAGCGTGTCAAAGGAGTCGGGACGGCCGGCCATGGCCCGTTGCGCCCAGGCCGCGGCCGTCGGCGGAGCCGACTGGACCAGCCCGCGCACCCGGCCGAACACCATCGCCCTGCTCCGCACCGTGGTCTGCCCGACCAGCCCCGGCAGCAACTCCTTCAGCAGGACGGAGGTGCCCTCCTGGAGCACCGCGGCGGCGATCCGCTCGCGGTTGGATCTCGCGGCCTCCGGGTCGGCACCCGCCTTCGTGCCGGCGAGGATCACCCCCAGCAGCCGGTCGGGGTGGCGGCGGCACAGGGCCATCGTCACGTAGCCGCCCATGGACAGGCCGCCGACGACCGCGCGGTCGACGCCCTCGCTGTCCAGCAGGCGCACGACATCGTCGGCCATCACGTCGAGGGAGGGAACGTCCCCGCCCAGCACCGAGCCGCCGAAACCGCGCAGATCGGGGGTGATGACCTTGCAGACCTCGGCCAGGCCCTCACGCTGGGCCAGCCACATGGCCGATGACAGGGGGAACGCGTGAAGGAGGACGACCGGAAGCCCCTCTCCAGCCGATCGCGTGTACAGCCGCACGCCGTCCACCGTATTCCCGGAGCCCCCGTCTGGCACCCCCGGTTCCACAACCGTTTATGACGTTGTGGTAACTCCGCGGTCAACGAATGGGACCCGGCAGGCGATACGGCGACGAGGATTCCGGGACGGGCCCGAACCGGACAGGGTACCTACGAGTCGGCGACCTCGGTGGGGAGGGGGTGGGCGGCCGGATTGACCCGCAGGACGATCTCGTTGAGGACGATTTGCACGTACGGCTCGCCGACCCACAGGTGCTTGGCGTCGTCCACCCCGACGACCTCGGCCTGGGGCACCCTGGCGAAGCGCTCGCGGGCCTGCTCGGGACGGAGGTAGTCGTCGAACTCCGGAACCAGCGCGGTCAGCGGCCGCCCGAACTCCGCCCACCCGTCGAGGTCGGCGTCGGTAGCCCTGTGCAGCGGCGGGGAGAGGAGGATCGCCCCCTCCACCAGCGGGTCGCGGCCCCACTTGAGCGCCAGTTCGGTGCCGAAGGACCAGCCGAGCAGCCAGACCCGGGGCAGGTCGTGGAAGTCGGCGTACTCCAGGGCCGCGGCGACGTCCAGGCGCTCGTCCTCACCCTTACCGAAGGCCCCCTGGGACGTTCCCCGCTCGGAGGTGGTGCCGCGCGTGTTGAACCGCAGCACCGCCAGGTCGGCGAGGGCGGGCAGCCGGTTCGCCGCCTTCTTGTAGACGTGGCTGTCCATCATGCCGCCGTGGGTGGGCAGCGGGTGCAGGCAGACCAGCGTGGCCACCGGAGGCCGTTCCGCGGGAAGGGCCAGCTCACCGACGAGTGTCAGCCCGTCACCGGTGTGCAGCTCGATCGGCTCCCTGCGCGCGGGCAGCACCGTAGAGGCCCGGATCTCCATGTCTCTCCTCACCACGACCGGCGATCCACGCCGGTCAGTATCTGCTTCTGCCAGGACCGCGCCTGACCCGGTTGCGCCAGCACGCGGTGTGCCAGTGCCTGCGCTCCTCCTCGCCGCCCTGCCAGGCGGGCCAGCTGACCAGGTGCGGCAGGCCCGGCCTGATCTCCTGGTCGCAGCCGGGGCAGCGGTAGACCTTGTCCGCCGCGCCGCCGGTGACCCGGCGCACCTGCCAGTCTCCGTCGGGCCACTCCTCCGTCTGGTCGACACCGGGCACTGAGCCGCCGAGCGGGCGGGCCGCACCCCGGTTGCCACCGCGGTCGAACGGGTCGGCCCGACGGGCCCTGCGGGGGCTCACGGCAGGTCTCGGAAGCTCCGGACCCCCGCCGCGACGAGCTGCTCCAGCAGCGGCGCGGGCGCGAGGAACGGTTCGCGGTACTCCGCGTACAGGGCGCGCAGGCCGTCGCGGACGGTCTCCAGGCCCAACTCGTCGAGCGTCTCGAACGGTCCCGCCTGGTAACCGCAGCCGAGCCGCATCGCGTTGTCGATGTCGTCGCGGGTCGCATAGCCGGAGTCGTACATCCGGACGGCGTCGTTGAGGTACGGGTACAGGAGCGCGTCGACCACGAACTCGGCCCTGTCCCGGCACGGCACCGGGACCAGGCCGATGAGCCGGACCAGCCCCTCCACGGCCCGCGCGACCTCGGGCCCGGTGAGCGCGGTGGAGGCGACCTCGGCGACCTGGTCGCCCACCAGGTGCAGACCGACCAGGCGCTCGGGGTGCGGGAGCCCGGGGGCCAGCTCGACGACGGGAACGCTGGACAGCGCGACGACCATCTCCGCGTCCTGCACGGGCACGGTCTTGAAGCCCGCGGCGGCGAGCCTGGCGGCGAAGGCGTCACCTCCCTCGCCCAGCACCGTGACCAGGCCGGTCGAGGGCTCGTCCGCCGTCGGTTCCGGTTCGGCGGCCCGGTGGAAGCCGCCACCCGACTTGCGGCCGAGCAGTCCGGCCGCGACCCGCTCGCGCAGGATCGGCGCGGCGGCGTGACGGCGGTCGTGGCTCTCCCTGAAGAGCACGCTCAGCACCTCGTACGAGGTGTCCAGGCCGATCAGGTCGAGCAGGGCGAAGGGGCCCATCGGCAGCCCGGCACCGAGCCTCATCGCGGTGTCGATGCCGTCGCGGGTGGCCACGCCGTTCTCCAGCAGGACCGCGGCGTGGTTGAGGTAGGGCAGTAGCAGCCGGTTGACCACGAACCCGGCGCGGTCGCCGACGGTCACCGGGGTCTTGCCGAGCCGGCGCGCGAGGTCGGCGACCTCGCCGGCCAGGCCGTCGTCGGTGATCAGCGTGTGGATCACCTCGACCAGTCTCATGACCGGGGCCGGGTTGAAGAAGTGCATGCCGATCACCCGGCCGGGGCGGCCGGTGGTGGCCGCGATCTCGGTGACCGAGAGCGAGGAGGTGTTGGTGGCGAGCACCGCGGACGGCTTGCAGATCCGATCCAGGTCGGTGAAGAGCGCCCGCTTGAAATCCATGACCTCCGGAACGGCCTCGATCACCAGGTCGGCGTCCGCGAGATCCTCCAGCGAGGTGGTGAGGGTCACCCGGCCGAGGATCTCCGACCTCTCGGCCTCGCTCAGCCTGCCCTTGACGACCGCGCGGCCCGTGGAGTCCTCCAGATGGCCCCGGCCTCGCGTCAACGCCTCAGGGCCGGCCTCCACGCCGATCACGGCGATGCCGGCACGGGCGAAGCACTCGGCGATCCCTGCGCCCATCGTGCCGAGGCCGACCACGCCGACCGTCTCGAAACTGCCCGCCATCGTTCTCCCCACCCTGTCCGCGGATCCCGCGCCGCGCGACAAACCGCCCGTTCCTTGAACCGCAACAGTCTCCCAGAGAGGGATCGGCTACCCAAAAGCCGGTCGGACATCCCAGGAGCTGAAAGAAAGTACTTGAATGGGAGTTGAGTAGTAATTAGTATTTGAGTACATGAAGACTGGAGGGGGCATGGGAGACGACCTGACACCGGAGGAGGCGCTGCGGCAGATCGGCGAGGTCGACCGGCGCACCCGGCGACCGGCACGCGTCGTCGGCCTGCTCTACGCGATCCTCGGCCTGGCCACGATCGCGTACTGGCCGATCATGTATCTCGGCCCCGGCTGGTCCCGGGCCGTGGTCGGAGTGGCATGGGTGGCGCTGACCGTCGTGTTCGCCTGGTACCTCGGCCGGATGGGAATCCAGGACCGCGAGGTCACCTGGGCCAACAAGTCCACCGGGCCGGTGACGGTCACCTACCTCGTCGCCTTCCTGGCCGTGTTCGTGTTCGGGACGTTCTTCCGCCCCGACGACCCGGGTCCCGGCTGGATCGCGACGCTGGTCACACTGACGGTCTGCGCGAGCGTCCCGCCCTTCTACGCGGCGTGGCGCGTGCTACGGGCGGAGCGGTGAGCGGCCTGGACGGAGCCGGAGGTGGTACGGGCTCGCACCCCCGGCACGACCTTGACGACGTCATCCACGCGCCCGTCCGGCTGTCGATCATGGCCGCTCTGGCGGCCACCGACAGGGCCGAGTTCCGCTTCCTCCGCGACACCATCGAGGTCAGCGACTCCCTGCTCTCCAAGCATGTCATCACCCTGGAAGAGGCCGGCTACGTGCGCGTGGAGAAGGCCTTCGTGGGTAAACGCCCACGCACCTGGCTGGCCCTCACCGACGAGGGCCGCCGGGCGTTCCATGACTACGTCTCCGTGCTGAGACGCCTTACCGAGGGACCTCCCCCATGATCGAGATAAACGATCTACACAAACGATACGGCGACAAGACCGCTCTGGGCGGGGTGACGTTCTCCGTGAAACCAGGCGAGATGTTCGGCTTCGTCGGAGCCAACGGCGCGGGCAAGACCACCACGATGCGCATCCTGATGGGCGTGCTGACCGCCGACTCGGGCTCGGTGCTCCGCGACGGCCGGCCCCTGACGTTCGAAGACCGGCGCCGGTTCGGTTACATGCCCGAAGAGCGTGGCCTCTACCAGAAGATGCGGGTCGCCGAGCAGGTCGAGTACTTCGGCAGGCTCAGCGGCCTGACCGCGAGCGGGGCGAAAAAGGCCACCGGCGACCTGCTCGAACAGCTCTCGCTCACCGAACGCGCGGCCGACACGGTGGACGCGCTCTCCCTGGGCAACCAGCAGCGCGTGCAGCTCGCGGTGGCGCTGGTGCACACCCCCGAGGTGCTCGTGCTGGACGAGCCCTTCTCCGGGCTCGACCCGCTCGCCGTCGACGCGCTGGCCGGGGTGCTCGCCGCACGGTGCGAGGCGGGCGTGCCCGTGCTCTTCTCCAGCCACCAGCTGGACCTCGTCGAGCGGCTCTGCCACTCGGTCGGCATCATCTCCGCCGGCCGCATGGTGGCCAGCGGCACCGTCGACGACCTGCGCGACCGGGAGGGACGCGGCCGGCTCAGGGTGGTCGTCAGGGACGCCTCCCCCGGCTGGGCCGCGTCCCTGCCGGGAGAGGTCGTCGAGAAGGGCGACGAGGTCCTCGTCGCGGACGTGGACGGCGACGGCCAGGACATCCTGCGCCTCGCGGTCAAGGCCGGAAAGGTCGAGCACTTCGGCTGGCAGCGGCCCACACTCACCGAGATCTTCAGGGAGGCGGTCGCGTGAGCGGGCTGCTGCTGGTCGCGCGGCGGGAGATCATCACGCGCGGCCGTACGAAGGCGTTCGTCATCGGGCTGGTGGTGAGCGCCGTGCTGGTCAGCGCGCTCGCGTTCCTGCCCAAGCTCTTCTCGGGGCCCGACTCCTACACCGTGGGCCTCGTCGGACCGCAGTCGCAGGCGCTGCAGCCGGTCCTGACCGGCACGGCCAAGGACGTGACGATCGCCGTCAGGGAGTTCCCCGACGAGGCCGCCGCGAGCGGCGCGGTCAACGCCGGCGACGTGGACGCCGCGGTGGTGGACGGCCGCAGGGTGCTCGCCGACGGCGAGGTCGACCGCGAGCTGGGCCTGCTGCTGGAGAACGCGCACCAGACCGTCCAGACCCAGAGTCAGCTGGCCGACGCGGGCCTGGACGCGGCCAAGGTCGCCCAGGCGATGCAGGTCGCCCCCCTGGAGCAGGTCTCGGTCGGCGCCGACGCCCGCTACGCGAGCGTGCGGGTGGGCATCGCGTCCCTGCTGGTCATGGTCCTGTTCTTCCTGCTCATCTACTCCTCCATGTACGTCGCCATGGGAGTGATCGAGGAGAAGGGCAGCCGGATCGTGGAGATCCTGCTGACCTCGATCCGCCCATGGCAGCTGCTCGGCGGCAAGATCCTGGGGCTGGGCACCCTCGCGCTGGCCAATCTCGTCGTGATCATCGTGGCCGGTCTCGGCGCGGCGATGGCGACCGGCTTCGTGGCCGAGCTGCCCCCGGGCATGACGGGCATCGTGATCAGCACCCTGTTCTGGTTCATCCTCGGTTACGCGTTCTTCGCCGCGCTGGCGGCGGCGCTCGGGTCGCTGGTGTCCAGGCAGGAGGACGCGAACAGTGTGCTGACGCCGATGACGATGCTCATGACGATCACCTACCTGGTGGCCTACTTCGCGGCGATCCAGCCCAGCAGCGCGGTGGCCAGGATCCTGTCGATGGTGCCGCCGTTCTCCTCGATGGTCATGCCGGTCCGGATGGCCGGGGGCGAGGTGCTCGCCTGGGAGATCGCGACGGGCTCGGCCCTGATGCTCCTGGCCACGGTGGGCACGCTCCTGCTCGGCGCGCGCATCTACCAGCGCGCGGTGCTGCGCACGGGCGCCCGCGTCAAACTCTCCGAGGCGGTCCGCTGACCGTGCTCGCCAAGCCGTACGCGTGAGCCGGCGGCTCACGCGTACGGACGCGGGCGGTGCGGTGGAGCCGCCGCCGTGGCCGGATCTCGGGGATCGGGGCGCCGCCGGGCCGATAGGCTTCGGTAATGCGTCTGGTCATCGCGCGGTGCAGCGTGGATTACGTCGGGAAGCTCACCGCCCATCTTCCGATGGCGCCTCGGCTCATCCTCATCAAGGCCGACAGCAGCGTCTCCATCCATGCCGACGACCGGGCTTTCAAGCCGCTGAACTGGATGAACCCGCCGTGCAAGCTCCGCGAGGAGGAGGGCACCTGGACGGTGACCCACGGCAAGACCGGCGAGAAGCTCGTCCTCACCATGGAGGAGATCATCCACGACACCAGCCATGAGCTGGGCGTGGACCCGGGGCTCATCAAGGACGGGGTCGAGGCCCACCTGCAGGAGTTGCTCGCCGAGCACATCACCACCCTGGGCGCGGGCTGGACGCTCGTCCGCCGCGAGTACATGACGGCCATCGGCCCGGTGGACATCCTCTGCCGCGACCACACGGGCGCCTCCGTGGCCGTGGAGCTCAAGCGCCGCGCCGGCATCGACGCCGTGGAGCAGCTCACCCGCTACCTGGAGTTGATGAACCGCGACCCCCTGCTCGCCCCCGTGACCGGCATCCTGGCCGCCCAGAGCATCGCCCCGCAGGCCAAGACGCTGGCCGAGGATCGCGGAATCCGCTGCGTCACCCTCGACTACGACGAACTGCGCGGCATCGAGCGCAACGACACGCTGTTCTAGCAGGGCTTACGGGACGAGCATGCCCGCACCGCACGTGACGGCGGGCGGAGCGGCCCCGGGTCCGCTCGCAGGTATCGGTCCATCCGGCCTCAAGGCCGCGGCGACGGCGGGAATCCGCCGTCGCCTTGCCCCTCGAACCGAGCCGTGTCCACCGAACGGTGGACACGGGGTTCCATCGAACGTTGGTGCCGCGAAAGCCCGGTGAACGCGAGGCTTGAGGCATGAGCACAGCGGTGAGAGTGAGGGGCCTGACCAAGCGCTACGGCGACGTGCGGGCCGTCGGGGGCATCGACCTGGACATCCACGCGGGTGAGGTGTTCGCGATCCTCGGCCCCAACGGGGCGGGAAAGTCCACCACCGTGGAGATCCTGGAGGGGCACCGCACCAGGGACGCCGGGGAGGTCAGCGTCCTGGGCGTCGACCCCGGCAGGCCAAGCCGGGCGTGGCGCTCGCGGATCGGCATCGTGCTGCAGACGGCCAACGACGTGGCCGAGACGACGGTGCGGGAGACCGTGCGGCACTTCGCGGGCTACTACCCGGGCGCCAAGGATCCGGACGAGGTGATCGAGCAGGTCGGGCTGACCGACAAGGCGGACACGCGCATCCGGCGGCTCTCCGGCGGCCAGCGGCGGCGGGTGGACGTCGCGCTGGGCGTGATCGGCAACCCTGAACTGCTCTTCCTGGACGAGCCGACCACCGGGTTCGACCCGGAGGCACGCAGGCAGTTCTGGGAACTGATCGAGGGCCTGGCCCGCGACGGCACCACGATCGTGCTGACCACCCACTACCTGGACGAGGCCGAGGCACTGGCCGGGCGGGTGGCCGTGGTCGCCGGCGGGCGGATCGTGGCCGAGGGCGAGCCCAAGACCCTGGGCGGCAGGGCCACCGCCAAGGCCAGGGTGAGCTGGTCCGACGGGGGCGAGCACCGCTTCCTGGAGACGGACACCCCGACCAGGACCGTCATGGAGCTGACCCACCGTTTCGGCGGCGAGGTCCCCGAACTGGCCGTGACCCGCCCCAGCCTGGAGGACGTCTACCTCCGCCTCATCGAGCCGCCCGTCTGAGCGACCGCCCGTCCGAGCGACCGTCCGCCGGGCTCGGGCCGGCCGCCCTGCCGACCATCCCGGCCCACGGCCACGGCCCCGGCCGGCCCATTGACCGGCAGGCGAAAAGCCTGACCCCGCCGCCACCCCAGCGAGCATCGACCGATCCCCCGAGGTGACCACCGAGATGAGCCAGCCCCTTACCCGACCCGCCTCTCAGCCCGTCATGGCACAGCCCCCCTCCGCGGTACGGCTGGGACTGTCGCGGGCGGTTATCGAGACCAGGATGTTCTTCCGCGAGAGGGACGCGGTCATCTTCACCTTCGCCTTCCCGATCATCATGCTGGTGCTCTTCGGTTCGATCTTCGGGGATGATCTGGAGGGAACCGGGCTCAACGTCTCCCAGGTCTACGTGGCCGGGCTGATCGGCGTCGCCGCGATGACTGGATTCCAGAACCTCGGGATCAGCATCGCGGTGGAGCGCGACGACGGCGCGCTCAAGCGACTGGCCGGCACACCGCTGCCCCGCACCGCCTACTTCGTGGGCAAGGCGTTCAACACCCTGTTCGTCTCCTTCTGCCAGGTCGTCCTCCTGCTGGCCGTCGGGACCGCGCTGTTCGGCCTGGAACTGCCGTCGGAGTCGTCCAGGTGGGCGACCTTCGCCTGGGTGTTCGTGCTGGGCGTGCTCAGCTCGTCACTGCTCGGCGTCGCGATCAGCAGCCTGCCCCGGTCGGCCAAGAGCGCGGCGGCGGTGATCGCGATGCCGTTCGTGGTGCTGCAGTTCATCTCCGGGGTGTTCATCCCCATCGCCATGCTGCCCTCCTGGCTGGTGAACATCTCCTCGGTCTTTCCGCTCAAGTGGATGTGCCAGGGTTTCCGCTCGGTCTTCCTGGGCGACGCCGGCGCCACACTGGAGCTCGCGAAATCGTACGAACTGGACCGGGTCGCCCTGATCCTGGGAGCCTGGGTCATCGGAGGACTGGTGCTGTGCCTGATGGCGTTCCGCTGGAAAAGCCGCCGCGATGGATGACAGGGCGTATCCAACGTCCCGGCCTCCCGACCGGTGGAGCCGGGGTCCACGCATGGCAGTCGCTGCGCGGCTGGGAGGTGCTCCTGGTCGTCGGAACGCTCCTGCCCACCTGGGCCGCGCTGACCGTCGACGTGCCCTGGCAGGAGAAGGTGATCGTGGCGGGCTGCCTGCTCTCGGTCCTGCCGCTCTATCTCCTGCTGGGCCGCCCGGCGATCGTCACCAACGACCGGCGGAGGGGGGCGGTCTACATCGCCCTGCTGGTCGTGCTGTTCACCCCGGCCGGGCTCACCGCGTCGTACGCGACGTTCGCCCTGTTCGGACTCTGCCCGCAGTGTTTCATCGTCTTTCCCGCCAGACGGGCGATGATCGCGGTCACCGCGCTCAACCTCTCTCCGGCGATCCGTTACATCTTCCTGGTCGGGGCACCGGAGCCGTTCAACTTCCTGATGGTCATCACCATCGTCATCTTCTTCTCCTCCATTTTCGGCGTCTGGATCGAGCGGATCACCAGGCAGAGCGAGGAGCGGGCCATGCTCATCGAGGAACTGGAGAGCAGCCGGGCCGAGGTGGCCAGGCTCTCGGCCGAGCGCGGAGCGCAGGCCGAGCGCGAGCGGCTCGCCGGGGAGATCCACGACACCCTGGCGCAGGGCTTCACCAGCATCATCATGTTGCTCCAGGCCGCCGAGGCGCAGCCGGACCCGTCCCGCCACCTGGCGCTGGCCGTGCGGACCGCGCGGGAGAACCTCGCGGAGGCACGCATGCTGGTCACCACGCTGAACCCGGCACCACTGGACGGCTCGACCCTGGATGAGGCACTGCGGCGGTTGACGAACCGGCTCGGCGAGGAGACGGGAATGTCAGCGGGGTTCGAGGTGCACGGGAAGTCCCGGCCGCTGAGCGCGCCGGTCGAGGTGGTGCTCGTCCGCGCCGTCCAGGAGGGCCTGGCCAACGTGCGCAGGCACGCGGACGCGAGATCCGCGGCCGTCTCGATCGCCTATCAGGACGGATCGGTGCTGCTGAAGGTGCGCGACGACGGGTGCGGCTTCGACCCGTCCGGCGCCCAGGGATACGGTCTGCGGGGCATGCGCGCCCGCGTGGAGCAGGTCGGCGGGGCCCTCGCGGTGACGGGTCTCCAGGGTGAGGGAGCCTCTCTTGAGGTGCTCATCCCCACCGACCGGCCCGGCATCCGCACAGACGCCCCCACCGACCAACTCGACCAGAAAGCGTGACACATGCTCCGTGTAATGATCGTCGATGACCACCCGGTGGTCAGGGAGGGCCTTCGGGGCATGCTGGAGGCCGACCCCGGGATCTCGGTGGCGGGTGAGGCGGCCTCGGGGGACGAGGCGGTCGTGCGGGCCGGTGAGCTACGACCCGACGTGATCCTGATGGATCTGCGCATGCCGGGCGGGGACGGGGTGAGCGCCACCTCGCGCATCCTCACCGAGCGGCCCCAGAGCCGGGTGATCGTGCTGACCACCTACGAGACCGACGCGGATATCGTACGGGCGGTCGAGGCGGGCGCGGCGGGATACCTGCTGAAGGACACCTCAAGGGCGGACCTGCTCGCCGCGATCCGCTCTGCGGCGCGGGGGGAGACGGTGCTGTCCCCGTCGGTGGCGACCAGGCTGGTCACCCGGATGCGGGCACCGGTGGCCGAGCCGCTGTCACCGCGCGAGACGGAGGTGCTCTCCCTGGTGGCCGGAGGGCTGACCAACGCGGAGATCGGCCGGGCCCTGTTCGTCAGCGAGGCCACCGTCAAGACCCACCTACTCCGTGTCTTCGGCAAGCTCGGCGTCTCCGGCCGCACCGCCGCCGTGACCACCGCCCTGGACCGAGGTCTGCTCACCCGTTAAGCCATCCGCCGATTCTCAGCGGTTGTCAGTGCGGATCGGCCAGGCAGAGCTCAGGACACCAACTATCGGCGATACCCGGCCCGCCACCGGAAATCCCACCGTCGGCCTCATTTCAGCCTGCCCTCAAATGATATTGGGCCCAGACCTTATCCAGAGGCGCGATTTCTGGCACCAAGAACGGGCAGTCCGGCCCTCCGTTCCGCACCAGCAGAAGAGAAGCGCATAAACAACTGGAAAAGCCGCCACCGCACTCGTGGCCATGGTCACGCCGACCGGCCTCATTTTCATCCCGACGGTCGCGTCGGCCGCCCAGGAGAACGCCGCGGAAGAGTGTCGATGACCCGCGGCACCGCGCGGCGGACGCCGCCCCGGCAGGTGGACGGCCCAGCCTGTAAGTAATGGTTTACTGCGCAACGACTCCCGGTCTATCGTGAGCGGAACGTGTCCGTACCGCCCGCTGCCCGCAGCCGGGGCGGCGGGCGCCGACCTTCCCCGAGCGGCGTTTCGCCTTCCAGGGCATCCGTCACGGCACAGAGGAGACGACCTTGACCACGGCGACCGGACAGCGCACCTTCGACTCCCTCGACCCAGCCACCGGTGCCGTCGTCGGCACCCACCCGATCCAGGACGCCGCGGCGGTGCGCGCCGCCGTGGCGGAGGCCGGGATCGCCGCCGCGTGGTGGGCCGGGCTGGACCGGGCCGAGCGCAGGCGCCGGCTGCTCGACTACAAGGCGATCCTCGCGCGTGATCTGACCAGGATCGCCCGCCTCGTCCATGAGGAGACGGGCAAGCCGGAGGCCGACGCCACCCTGGAGGTCGTCCTGGCCATCACCCACCTCGACTGGGCCGCCAGGAACGCGCACAAGGTGCTCGGGATGCGACGGGTCTCCCCCGGACTGGTCGGCGCCAACATCGCGGCCACCCTGGAGTACCTGCCGCTGGGGGTGGTCGGGGTGATCGGGCCGTGGAACTACCCGGTGTTCACCCCGATGGGATCGATCGCCTACGCGCTGGCCGCGGGGAACGCCGTGGTGTTCAAGCCCAGCGAGCTGACCCCGGGCGTGGGCGTGCTACTGGCCGCGCTTTTCACCGAGGCGGTGCCGGAGCACCAGGTCTTCCAGACCGTCACCGGGCTGGGCGAGACTGGCGCGGCCCTGGCGGGGGACCCCGGGGTGGCGAAGATCGCCTTCACCGGCTCGACCGCCACCGCCAAGCGGGTGATGGCCGCGTGCGCGACGAACCTGACGCCGCTGGTCGCCGAGTGCGGCGGCAAGGACGCGCTGATCGTGGACGCCGACGCCGACCTGCCCGCCGCCGCGGACGCGGCGCTGTGGGGCGCGCTGTCCAATGCGGGCCAGACCTGCGTCGGGGTGGAGCGGATCTACGTGGTGGACGCGGTCTACGACGCCTTCATGAAGGAACTCACCGATCGGGCCGGTCAGGTGAAGGCCGGGCGCGACTACGGCCCGATCACCATGCCCGCCCAGCTGGACATCATCCGGCGGCATATCGATGACGCGGTCGCGGGCGGCAGGGCCGTGCTGGGCGGGACCGGCTCGGTCCGGGCGCCCTTCGTCGACCCGGTGATCGTCGAGGACGTGCCCGAGGACTCCTCCGCGGTCCGCGAGGAGACGTTCGGCCCGACGGTGACGGTGAAGCGGGTCGCCGATGTGGAGGAGGCACTGGAGAAGACCAATGCCACCGCGTACGGCCTGGCCGGGACCGTTTTCTCGGGAAACACCCGGCGGGCTCTGGAGCTCGCTCGCCGGATGCGCGGCGGGATGACCGCCATCAATTCGATCATCTCCTTCGCGTCTGTCCCCGCGCTGCCGTTCGGCGGGGTCGGAGACTCCGGATTCGGCCGTATTCACGGCGCGGACGGGCTGCGGGAGTTCGCCCGCCCCAAGGCCGTCTCCCGCCAGCGCTTCGCGCTGCCCGGGATGAACATCACCTCGTTCACCCGTAGCCAGAAGGAACTTGACCGGCTAGTCAGGCTTGTTACCTTCTTGCATGGACGACGTAGGTAATAGCACAATGCCCCTTCCACAAAAAGGATCTTGCACCCATAATGGTTGATTCTGGGGGCCAGAGCCATGAGGTGGAAGTGATAAAGCGATTATTTGTCAACCCCATACCGACGTTCAGGTACTTGACATGAACGGACGGTCATATCGGGGAATGTCAGCGGAGGAGCGACTGGCAGAGCGCCGGGAACGCCTGATCTTCGCGGCGTACAACCTCTACTCCGATCCAGGATTCCCCGAAACCACGATTGAGAGGTTGTGCGCCGCGGCACGCATCTCCAACCGCGCCTTCTACGAATGCTTCTCCGGACGCAACGAGTTGATGCGGGCCGTGCACGACCGATGCGTGCACGAGACGCTGCAGTCGGTGGCGAAGTCCATAGAGCAGGCCCCTGACACCCTGGCCGCCCGGGTCGAGGCGGGAATCTCCGGATACATCAATTTCGTCACCGAAGACAGGCGTCGTGCCAGGATCATGCATCTGGAGGTGCGCAGAGCAGGTGACTGCCTCGTCAGCTCACGGCAGCTGGCCGTCACGGCCTTCACCGACATGATCGAGCTGAACGTCGCGGATCTGCCGGAGGCGGTCAAGGCCAACCGGCACCTGCTCGCGCTGGGCATGATCGGAGCGATCCAGGAGCTGCTCATCGAGTGGGTGCTGGCCGACGACCCGCCCTCGACCGAGAGCATGATCAGCACTGCCGTTCACATCTTCTACCGGTCTTTCACCGGGTAACCCGGTCACCTCGGTACGACCGCGACGAGGCGGAGACGAGGACGGGCCTCAACCGGCCCGTCCTCCGATATGTTCCGGTGCCGCCGGTGTCCCGAACTCCGGCGGGCGACCGGATCAGGCCACCGCGGCCATGGGGTGTTCGACGGTCAGGACCCGGTTGAGCCGGGTCACCGCCAGCACCCGCATGATCCTCGGCGGCACCCTCCTGAGAATGAGGCGGCGTTCCGCGCCCACAGCGCGGCGATGCGTGCCCACCAACACCCCCAGCCCGGTGGCGTCGATCATTTCCAGCCCGGAAAGATCTACGATCAGGTCGCCGCGCCCGGAGTCGACCGCCTCGTGCAGCCGCGGGCGCACTCCGGTGACGGTTCCCACGTCGAGACGGGCCCCGACGCTGACCACCTGGGCCTGGGGGTTACCAGGGACGCGCATGCCTCCTCCTCACACCTGGCCACAAAAGAGACGTGACCGGGCACAACGGCGGTGCGTCACCGCAGCCAGTCGATCACGCACCGCATTCATATGCTGCCACAGCGTGTAAGAAGGCGCGAACCTCCCCCGCGTTAGAATTCCCCCTTCTTACCCGCATGAGAACCCCTTGCCCGAATCAACGGATAAAACGCGGTTCAAAGCCAACCTTTTTGCTGAGCCGCCCGGATGGCGGTGATCCGGTTGCTCGCCCCCAGCTTGGTGATGGCACTGGACAGGTAGTTGCGCACGGTGCCCTGGGTGAGGTGGAGCGAGGCGGCGATCTCGGCGACCGAGGCTCCCCGCGCGGCCAGCTCCAGGGAGCCGCGCTCGCGCTCGGTGAGAGGACTCTCACCGGCCATCATCGCCGAGGCGGCCATCTCCGGGTCGAGGTAGCGCCCGCCCGACCAGACCTTGCGGATCGCCTTCGCCAGCTCATCGGCGGGGGTGTCCTTGGGGATGAAGCCACGCACCCCGGCGGCGAGCGCCCGCCGCAGGTAGCCGGGCCTGCCGAAGCTGGTCAGCACCAGCACCGCGTGGCCCGGCAACGTCTCGGCGACGCTCAGCCCGTCCATCCCCGGCATCTCGATGTCCAGCACGATCACGTCGGGCCGGTGTTCCCTCACGGCCTCGGCCACCAGGTCCCCCCTGGCCACCTCGGCCACCACCTCGATGTCCGGCTCCAGGCCCAGCAGGGTGGCGATCGCCCCTCTGACCAGGTGCTCGTCATCGGCCAGCAGTACCCGGATCATCGTGCTTCCTCCAGCGGAACCGTCGCCCGCAGCCTGAACTCCCCCGGGCCCCCCGGGCCTCCCGTGACGGATCCGCCGGTGGCGGTTACCCGCTCCGACAGCCCGATGAGACCGGTGCCGCCGACGCCGTCCATCTCGGCCACCCCGTCGTTGGTCATCTCCAGCACGGCGTTCCCTTCCTGGATCGTGATCGCGATCCGGCACCTGGTGGCGAAGCTGTGCCGCAGCACGTTGGTGGTGCCCTCGCGCACCACCCAGGCCAGCAGCGTGGCCGCCTCCTCAGGCACCTGATCACCCGGCTCCTTCAGCGTGCAGCGGACACCGCCCGCCTCCAGCACCGCGATCATCCCGCGCAGCTCGGCGGCGAGATCGACGGTCCGGTAGCCGCGCACCGCCGTGCGAATCTCCTTGAGCGCCTGCCGCGCCAAGGTCCTCACCTCCTCCATCTCCCCGGTGGAACGTCCGATGTCCACCCTCGACAGCTTGACGGCCACCTCGCTCTTGACCGCGATCGCGGTGAGGCTGTGCCCGACCAGGTCGTGCAGGTCGCGGGAGAAACGGAGCCGCTCCTCGGTGACGGCCAGCCTGGCCTGTGCCTCCCTGCCCTCCTCGGCGGCCCTGACCACCTGCCAGAACCAGAGCTGGAACCGGTTCGTCCACGGCGCCACCACACTCACCACGAGGTAGATGATGAGGAGGGGGCGGGGATCGTCCGCGTACGGCGGCGCGAACACGTTGGCGAGATCGGCGACCGGTGACGTGAGAAGCGGGCCGACGACGGCCGCGGCGACGCAGGCGGCGATCGTGGCGGACCTGTTCAGCAGCAGCGCGGCACCCGACGCCCATGCCGGGGCGAGCAGCCCCCAGGACCAGAGATGGCCGTCCTGGGTCAGCATGAGGACCACCGCGACCATGGCCGAGGTGAGGATCGCGCCTCCGGCGGTGCTCCCCGCCACCGCCGCCTGAAGGATCCTCAGGGAGAGGACTGTGAAAACCACCAGGCCGGGCACCCCGACAAGCAGTGGGGTGAGCGGGAGCCGCCCGTCCACCTTCGCCAGCGCGCCCAGGGGACCGGCCCAGGCCATGACGATACCCATGCTCAGGGAGAGAACGGTCATCCGGCGGAGCCGCTGGAGGTGTGACCGCTTCCTCCCCCGGGGAAGCGCGAAGGGGATGAGGCGTCCGAGACGCCTCATCCCTTTCCAACTAGTTTCGAATGACATTTCGTAATCAACGCTATCCGCGCCGGGGCTCCCAGCGGAACAGCCACCGGGCCAGCAGCCCCGCCACCGCGATCCAGGCCAGCAGCATCGCCAGTGAGGGCAGTGCGGCCGCCCACTGCCCAGCCGTGCTCAACGCCTCCCCACCGCCGGAGACGTGGTCCCCGCCCAGGAAGGCGGTGCGTACGATCTCCACGACCGGGGTCGCCGGGAGCAGGGCGGAGACGGTGCCCAGCGTGCCGGGCAGCGCGTCGGAGGGAAAGGCGATCGGGGCGCCGACGAGCACGATCAGGAGCACCGGAAGCACCGTGACCTGGGCGACCTCGGCGTTGGGCGTGATCCCCGAGAAGGCGGCGCCCAGCAGGCCGAACAGCAGGACCCCCAGGACCACGGCGGTCACGAGCAGCGGCACGTTGGCCACCGTGACGCCCTCGGACCGCTGGATCCAGAGGGCCAGCAGCAGCACCTGGCCGAGATAGAGCACCAGCGCCCCGAGAGCACTGCCACCGAGGATCGCCAGACCGGACGGCTGGCCGGCGCGCAGCCTTTTGAGCACCAGTTCCTCACGCCGGGCGGTGAAGGAGTTCACCAGGTTGACGAAGACCGCGAAGGCCAGCATCAACCCCGGCACCCCGGTCAGCACGAACAGCCTTCCGGCCACACCGTCGATCTCCGCGTCACCGACGGTCTGGGTGAACGCCCAGGCCATCAGGAACGGCAGCAACAGTACGTTGAACAGGACCGTGGTGTTCCTGCCGATCAGGGTCAGGTCGAGCCTGGCGAGCCGTACCGCGTGCAGAACGTCGATCCTCATGACTACTTGACCTCTCCGGCGACTCGCATGAAGGCGTCTTCCAGGTTTCCGCGCCGTACGGCCAGCCGTTCCAGGCTCTCGCCCCGTACGTCGGCCCAGGCCAGAAGGTGCCGGACCGCCTCGTGCGCGCGGGTCTCTGGCCGCCCGACGGTCAGGGTGTAGGCGACCTCCGTGGCGCCGCCGTAGGTGAGCACGGGGGCCGCGCCGTCCAGCCGAGGGAGATCGTCGAAGCTCCAGGCGATGCCGGGAAGGCGGAAGGAGACCCGGTCACCGGCCCCGGCCACCACCTCCTCGACGGTGCCGTGCAGGTGGATCAGGCCCTCGTGCATGATGGCCAGCCTGTCGGCGAGACGCTCGGCCTCCTCCAGGTAGTGGGTGGTGAGCAGCACCGTGGTGCCCCCCACCCGCAGGTCCTCGATCACCTTCCAGGTGGCGCGGCGCGCCTCGGGGTCCATCCCGGTGGTCGGCTCGTCCAGGAAGAGCACCTCCGGCCGGGAGATCACCGCCAGCGCGAGGTCGAGCCTGCGCCGCTGGCCGCCGGAGAGCTGCCGGACCTTCGTCCTGGCCTTCCTCTCCAGCCCGGCCAACTCCAGCGCGCCCATGGTCTGCCGGTCCACGCCCCAAAAGCGCCCCAGCAGGCCGGAGCCCGCCGGCGGCTCTGTGGTGCCGGAGAGGGTGACCGGCCGGCCCGCGTCCTCGCTCAGCCCCTTCCACAGGCCGACGGTCTCGGCAACCGTGAGGTCACCGATGAACCCTCCCTCCTGCAGCATGATCCCCACCCGGGGCCGCAGTTGGCGGCGCTGGCCGACCGGGTCGAGTCCAAGCACTCGGACGGTACCGCCGGTCGCGGCTCTGAACCCCTCCAGGACCTCCACGGTGGTGGTCTTGCCCGCGCCGTTCGTGCCGAGCAGGGCGAACAGCTCGCCCCTCGGAACGCTGAAGGAGACGCCGCGCACCGCCTCGAAGTCGCCGTACGCCTGCCGGAGCCCGCCGACCTCGATCACGTTGTCGAGGCCGGCGGTCGCGGCGCCGGGCGGATCCGTCACCTGTGGTGTTCTCATGGCGACAATCGTCGTCTTCCCGCGTTTGAGCAGGTAGTCGCCAATATCACCGGAAAAATATGATCTTTAAGATCTTTTGGATGACAAATGTCAACTACGGGCGGGGCGGCAGCGCGGGGCGGCGACGGGACGGCCGGGTGGAGGCGTCGGGCGGGGTCGTCGCCGGGCGCTCGTCCAGCGCGGCCAGCGCGAGCCGTACCGCCTCCTCGATCTGCGGATCCCTGCCCGCCGCCCAGTCGTCAGGGCTGATGTCGATCTCGACGTCCGGATCGACGCCGTAGTTCTCCACACCCCAGCCGAGCCCCTCGAACCAGAAGGAGTACCTGGGCACGGTGATGTGCGACCCGTCGACCAGCCGGTGGCTGCCCTCGATGCCGATGACGCCACCCCAGGTGCGGGTGCCCACCACCGGCCCGAGCTTGTAGATCTTGAAGGCCGCGGTGACGATGTCGCCGTCGGATCCGGCGTTCTGGTTGGTGATCGCGACCAGCGGGCCGCGCGGCGCGTCCTCGGGATAGGTGATCGGCGTCATGCCCCTGGGCAGGTCCCAGCCGATGACCCGGCGGATCAGCCTCTCGATCACCAGCTCGGAGGTGTGGCCACCTCGATTGTTCCGTACGTCCACCACCAGCCCCTCGAAGGTCATCTCCCTGCGCAGGTCGCGGTGGAACTGCGCCCAGCCCTCGGCGACCATGTCCGGGATGTGCAGGTAGCCGAGGCGGCCGCCGCCGAGCTCCCTGACCCGCGCCCGGCGCCCGGCCACCCAGTGCTGGTAACGCAGGCGCCTGTCGTCGCCGAGCGGCGTGACGACCACCCTCCGGCCACCGCCCAGGGTCAGCTCGACCGGCTTGTCCGCGGCGCCGACCAGCAGCCGGGCGGGACCCTCCGGTGGCACCGGGCGGCCGTCGACCGCGAGCAGCGTCTCTCCCTCCAGGACCGCCGCCCCGGGCCCGGCCAGCGGTGAGCGGGCGTGCACGTCGGAGGACTCGGCGGGCAACACCGTGTCCACCTGCCAGCGGCCGTCGGCTCCCCTGGAGAGATCGGCACCGAGCAGGCCGACCGGCTCCGAGGCCGGGTAACCCCAGGCCGCCCCGTCGACATAGGCGTGCGAGCTGCCCAGCTCCCCCACAACCTCCCAGAGCAGGTCGGCGAAGTCGTCGGCGGTGGCGACGCGGTCCACCAGCGGCCGGTACTCCTCCAGCACGGCCTCCCATTCGACGTCGGCCATGTCCTCGACCCAGAAGTCGGCGCGCATCCGGCGGCCCGCCTGGGCGTAGGCGTGCCGGCGCAGGGCCTGAGGATCTCCGGTGATCCGGATCCTGGACAGGTCGATGGTCGTCTCGTCGCCGTTCTTGGCGCCCGGCTTGCCACTGGCCGGCCGGACCGTGAGCGTGCCCTTGTCACTGACGACGAGCTGCGTGCCGTCACCGCTCACCCGGTACCAGTCGAGCTTGTCGACCACCTCCTCCCACTTGCGCTTGTCCAGGTCGTAACGGTCCAGCGCCGCCCGGGGCGCCTCACTCCCCACCTCGTCCCGGTCCTCGCCGAGTTCCCCCGCCAGCGGCTCGCGCAGCCAGACGAACCCGCCCTTGACCGCCCGCAGATTCGAATACCGTCCCTCGGGGACCGGCACCCGCACGACCCTGGCGGAGATGCCGTCCAGGTCCACGGTGATCGCGGCCTCGTCCCGCTTGTCGTCGTCACCGGAGTCGGCGACGGGCCGCCCCGCGGAGCTGGGCGCGAACGGGGACGGCGTGGAGGCGGCCAGCGGCACCAGATAGGGCCGGTAGCCGAGCGGGAAGGACATGTCGAAGGAGTGCGCGTCATAGATCGGGTCGAAGCCACGCCGCGACAGGAACGCCAGGTGGTCCCCGGCGAACGCGGGCGAGATGTCCGCGAACCTGCCATCGGTGACATCGGTCACCGCCCGGTCGGCCACCCTGGCCAGCCTGATCCTGCGCAGATGCTCGCTGTCCGGGTGTGACCAGGCCAGCCAGCCGGAGTCGGGCGACCAGGCGAGGCCCTGGATCTCACCGGCGGCCCTCGCCAGCTCCACCACCTCGCCGGAGGCCACGTCCACCAGGAGCAGCCGCCCGTCCCTGGCGCTCACCGCGATCACGTTCCCGTCGGGTGCGACGGCCAGGTCCGCGACCTCGCCCAGCTTGCCCGCGGCGATCCTGCGGCTCTCTCCGCCCCCTGCGGGGACGATCTCCAGTCCCTGGGTCTCGCCGTCGTCAAAGACCCACACCACCCGGTCGTCGCCGAGAAGGCGGGGCCGCCCCGCCGACAGGCCGGTGCTGAGCTGCCGTGCCGGGCCGTCCCGATGGGTCACCCAGTGCACCGTCCCCTGGACCTCCACCACGCTGGCCCGCCCGGTGGCGTCCACGGCCAGGTCGTGCAGCCGCCTGCCCGCGTTGACCTGGTAGGGCTGCCGCCCCCGCAGCGGGGAGCCGAGCGTGACGTCGAGCTTGCGGGCCTCGGCGTCAAGATCCTCCAGGAGGTAGAGGTCACCGGCGTTCTGGTAGACGATCCGCCTCCCGTCGGTGGTGGCGTGCCTGGCGTAGAAGGCCTCGTGGTCGGTGTGGCGGCGCAGGCCGGTGCCGTCCAGCTCGCAGGAGTAGAGGTTGCCGACGCCCTCGTGGTCGGAGAGGAAGGCGAGTCGTCCCCCGACGAGCATCGGATCGGCCAGCTGGCCGTTCAGATCGGTCAGGATCCGGGTGAAGTCCCCCTCTCCCCGCCGCACCCACAGCCGGCCCGCCGTACCGCCCCGGTAGCGTTTCCAGGTCGCCGAATCGCGGGCGAGCGCCGCGGTGAGAAGTGCCACCGCGTCTTCCGTGACCGAGAGGTCGTTGACCGGACCGTACGGCAGCCGCTCGACTCCGTCGCCAAGCGCGTAGGCCCAAGTCTGCCAGAGGAACGGCCGGCCGGTCGCGCTGATCGCGAGGACCTCTCCCTCCGGTGTCCAGCCGCGCGCGCGGGTCCGCGCGTTCCCCCAGTAGGTCAGCCGCTCGGCGGATCCGGAGTCCAGATCCGCCAGGTAGATCTCGGGGGCACCGTCGCGAACGCTGGTCCAGGCGACCTTGGCACCGTCAGGTGAGAGGCGGGGATGGCTCGCGGGAGCCCGGTCGGCGGAGAGGCGCCACGCCCGGCCGCCATCCACCGGAGCCACCCAGACGTCGTCGTCCGCGACGAACGTCAGTGTCTCGTGGGAGAGGTGTGGGAATCGCAGGTAGAAACCAGAAACCATTAACAAATCATATTGTCGACTATCAGGTGAATCGGGGGCAATTTTCGCCCCCGATAAGCTGGACGGCATGACGCGAGCTGACAGAGACAACCCGGTGGTGCTCTCCAAGATCTACACCCGTACCGGGGACGACGGCACGACCGCGCTCGGCGACATGAGCCGTACCCGCAAGACCGACCCGCGCCTGGCCGCCTACGCGGACGTCGAGGAGGCCAACGCGGCGATCGGCGTGGCACTGGCCACGGGTTCCCTGGAGGCGGACGTCACCGCCGTTCTCACCCGGATCCAGAACGAGCTGTTCGACGTCGGGGCCGACCTCTGCACCCCGATCACGGAGAACCCCGAGTTCCCGCCGCTGCGGGTCGAGCCCTCCTACATCGAATGGCTTGAGGCGCGCTGTGACGAGTTCAACGAGCGCCTCAAGCCGCTGCGCAGCTTCATCCTGCCCGGCGGCACCCCGGCCGTGTCCTGGCTGCACGTCGCCAGGACCGTGGTCCGGCGGGCCGAGCGGACCGTCTGGTCGGCGCTGGAGGCCCACGACGACGTCAACCCGCTGACCGCGAAGTACCTCAACCGGCTGAGCGACCTGATGTTCATCCTCTGCCGGGTGGCCGCAGACGGCGACGAGATCCTCTGGAAGCCCGGCGGCACCCGCTGAGGGGGCCCGCCGCCCGGTGACAGGGCACGGAGGATCAGGCGACGTCGAGATGGGCGCTGGGCGGGGCGGACTCCAGCCAGGCCACGAAACCGGTCAGTGCGCGGTATCCCATGGCGAGCTCGAAGGCGCTCTGCCCGTTGCGGCACTCAAGCGCCGTCACCCCCTCGATGAACCCGAAGAACTCACCGGAGCCGACCTTACGACGGCCGGAAACGACAAGGCCGCGCCTCACGATGACGTGGCGCGGCCTTGGAAGCAGACCTATGAGCGGGATCCAGTTGAGGTGGCCGTCGGCATAGCGGGCCACTCCGACCCGCCACCCCCGCTCCCTCGACATGGGGCGCAGGCAACACAGCACCGACCCTCGGAAGCGGGTCAGAATGAGCACCCTGAGCGCCAGGAGGGCGACGAGCAGCCCCACCACGATGAGTACGTCCAGCACCACCATGTCTGCCCGCCCCCCAACAAGCCCTTACCGCTAAGAAGCCGAATTTATCCGACTTCTTCTCCGGCCGCGCGCAGCCGGGCCCTGGCACGCTTGGCCTCGGCGGCGGCGTCCGCGTCTTCCTGGCCGGACTCGACCGAGGCCTGAGCCCGCTCCAGCGCGCTCCTGGCCCGGGCGATGTCGATCTCGGAACCAAGCTCGGCGATCTCGGCCAGGATCGACACCTCGTCGTCGGCCACCGAGAGGAATCCTCCGTGGACGGCGGCGACGAGGTCGGCCTCGCCGTCACCTCGCTTGATCTTCAGCAGCCCGCCCTCGACGAGAACGCCGAGCACGGGTGCGTGTTTAGGCATGATACCGATCTCGCCGTCGACGGTCTTGGCAATCACCATGTCGGCCTCGCCGGACCAGATCTCCCGCTCCGGGGAGACGACGCCTACTCGCAGCTTCGCCACTTTCTCTCCAGTTCCCTATCGAACCAGGTGCCGGTACGACCGCGTGACCGTACCGGCACCGAAGGCGACTAGCGGGCGAGTTCCTTGGCCTTGGCCACGGCCTGGTCGATGCCACCGACCATGAAGAACGCCTGCTCGGGCAGGTGGTCGTAGTCGCCGGCGCACAGACCCTTGAACGAGGCGATGGTCTCGTCCAGCGGCACGTTCTCTCCGGGCTGACCGGTGAACGCCTCGGCGGCGTACATCGGGTGGGACAGGAAGCGCTCGATGCGACGGGCCCGGTTGACGGTGACCTTGTCCTCTTCGGAGAGCTCGTCGATACCGAGGATCGCGATGATGTCCTGCAGCTCCTTGTACTTCTGCAGGATCCGCTTGGTCTCCTGAGCCACGCGGTAGTGCTCCTCGCCCACGATCAGCGGGTCGAGAATCCGCGAGGTGGAGTCGAGCGGGTCCACCGCGGGGTAGATGCCCTTCTCCGAGATCGGCCGCGAGAGCACGGTCTGCGCGTCGAGGTGCGCGAACGCGTTGTGCGGGGCCGGGTCGGTGATGTCGTCCGCGGGGACGTAGATCGCCTGCATGGAGGTGATCGAGTGACCGCGGGTCGAGGTGATGCGCTCCTGCAGAACACCCATCTCGTCGGCCAGGGTCGGCTGGTAACCCACCGCGGACGGCATGCGGCCGAGCAGGGTGGACACCTCGGAGCCGGCCTGGGTGAACCGGAAGATGTTGTCGATGAAGAGCAGCACGTCCTGCTTCTGCACGTCACGGAAGTACTCCGCCATGGTCAGCGCGGAGAGCGCGACGCGCAGACGGGTGCCCGGGGGCTCGTCCATCTGGCCGAAGACGAGCGCGGTGTCCTTGAGGACGTTCGCCTCCTCCATCTCCAGCCAGAGGTCGTTGCCCTCACGGGTACGCTCGCCGACACCGGCGAACACCGAGGTGCCACCGAAGTTGCGGGCGACCCGGCGGATCATCTCCTGGATCAGAACGGTCTTGCCCACGCCCGCGCCGCCGAACAGGCCGATCTTGCCACCCTGCACGTACGGGGTGAGCAGGTCGATGACCTTGATGCCGGTGGTCAGCATCTCGGTGCGCGACTCAAGGGTGTCGAAGGCGGGCGAGGGGCGGTGGATGCCCCAGCGCTCCTCGATCTTGAGCGACGCGGTGGGCACGTCCAGTGCCTCGCCGAGCGTGCTCCACACGTGGCCCTTGACGACGTCGCCGACCGGTACGGAGATGGCCGCGCCGGTGTCGGTCACCGCCGCGCCACGGGTCACACCGTCGGTGGGCTGCATGGAGATGGCCCGTACCAGGTTGTCACCCAGGTGCTGGGCGACCTCCAGGGTCAGCAGCCTGGTCTCCCCGCCGAGGGTGACCTCGGTGGTGAGCGCGTTGTAGATCTCGGGCATCGCCTCGACGGGGAACTCCACGTCGACGACGGGACCGGTGACCCGCGCGACGCGGCCCACGCCGGTCTCAACAGTCTGTGCAGTCATTTCACTCTTTCCCCGCTGCGGAGTCAGCCAGCGCGCTCGCGCCACCGACGATCTCGCTGATTTCCTGGGTGATCTCGGCCTGGCGAGCTTGGTTCATCTGCTGGGTGAACGTTCGGATGAGCTCGTTGGCGTTGTCGGTCGCCGACTTCATCGCCCGGCGACGCGACGCCTCTTCCGAGGCCGCCGACTGGAGCAGCGCGCTGAAGATGCGCGACTCCACGTAGCGCGGCAGCAGCGTGTCGAGAACATCGGCCGCGCTGGGCTCGAACTCGAAGTACGGCAACGGCGTGCTGTCCACCGGCTCGACGGTCTCCTCGACCTCCAACGGCAGGATTCGCTTGATCACGACTTCCTGCGTCAGCATCGAGACGAACTGGGTCGAGACGATGTGGATCTCGTCCACCCCGTCCTCGGCCGAGAACGAGTCGATCAGCACGCCGGCGATCTCCTTGGCGTCCGAGTAGGAGGGCTTACGGGAGAACCCCGTCCACTGCCCGCTCATCTCTCGGCCACGGAAGCTGTGCCAGGCGACACCCTTGCGGCCGGTCACGAAGGGCACGGGCTCGATGCCCCTGTCCTTCAGCAGACCGCCGAGGGCCTCGGCCTCACGCAGGATGTTCGCGTTGAAGCCGCCGCAGAAGCCGCTGTCGCTGGTGACGATGAGCACGGCGGCCCTGGCCGGCCGCTCCTTCTCCACGGTCAGCGGGTGATCGACGCTGGCGGTGTTGCTGACGACGCCCGTCACGGCGCGAGTGATCTCGCGCTCGTACGGCACCGCCGCCTGCATCCGCAACTGCGCCTTCACGATGCGCGATGAAGCGATGAGCTCCTGGGCGCGCGTGATCTTCGCCGTTGACTTGACCGACTTGATCCGCCGCCGCAGCAGTCTTAGCTGGGCACCCATCGGCTACTTCTTCTCAGCCGTACGGACGCGCTTGGTGATCTTTTCCTGGCCGACCTCTTCGGCGCCGAGCGCCTCGACCGGCTCCTCGTTGACCAGCAGCTCGCCCGCGGCGGTCTCGAAGGTCTTCTTGAACGCGGTGACGGCGTCCTTGAGAGCGGTGACCGTGTCCTCGGACAGGGCCTTGGTCTCTCGGATGCTGTCGAAGATGCCCTTCTTCTCTCGACCGATGTAGTCCAGGAACTCCGCCTCGAAACGGCGGATGTCCTCGACCGGGACCTCGTCGAGCTCACCGGTGGTGCCGGCCCAGATGGAGACGACCTCGTGCTCGACCGGGAAGGGGCTGTACTGCGGCTGCTTGAGCAGCTCGACCAGGCGCTGACCGCGCTCCAGCTGAGCCTTGGACGCCGCGTCCAGGTCGGAGGCGAAGGAGGCGAAGGCCTCCAGGTCACGGTACTGGGAGAGCGACAGGCGCAGCGTGCCGGCGACCGACTTCATCGCCTTGGTCTGGGCCGAGCCGCCGACTCGGGAAACCGAGACACCGACGTTGATGGCGGGACGGACACCGGCGTTGAACAGGTCCGTCTCCAGGAAGACCTGGCCGTCGGTGATGGAGATGACGTTGGTCGGGATGAACGCCGAGACGTCGTTGCCCTTCGTCTCGATGATCGGCAGACCGGTCATCGAGCCGGAACCCATCTCCTTCGACAGCTTCGCGCAACGCTCCAGGAGGCGGGAGTGCAGGTAGAAGACGTCACCGGGGTAGGCCTCACGGCCCGGCGGACGACGGAGCAGCAGGGAGACCGCGCGGTAGGCGTCGGCCTGCTTGGTCAGGTCGTCGAAAACGATGAGAACGTGCTTGCCCTGGTACATCCAGTGCTGGCCGATGGCCGAACCGGTGTAGGGGGCGAGGTACTTGTAACCGGCCGGGTCGGACGCCGGAGAGGCGACGATGGTGGTGTACTCCAGCGCGCCCGCCTCCTCAAGGCGAGCCTTGACCTGGGCGATCGTGGAGCCCTTCTGGCCGACCGCGACGTAGACGCAGCGGACCTGCTTGTCCGGGTCGCCGGAGAGCCAGTTCTCCCGCTGGTTGAGGATGGTGTCCACGGCGATCGCGGTCTTGCCGGTGCCACGGTCACCGATGATCAGCTGGCGCTGGCCACGGCCGATCGCGGTCATCGCGTCGATCGCCTTGATGCCGGTGGCGAGGGGCTCCTTCACCGGCTGGCGCTGCACGACGGAAGGCGCCTGAACCTCGAGGGGACGAACACCCTCGGACTCGATGGCACCCTTGCCGTCCAGCGGAATGCCCAGCGGGTCGACCACTCGGCCGAGGAAGCCGTCGCCGACCGGCACGGACAGGACCTCGCCCGTCCGGCGGACCGACTGGCCCTCCTCGATCTTGCTGAAGTCGCCCAGAACAACGACACCGATCTCCCGGACGTCCAGGTTCAGTGCCAGGCCACGCGTGCCGTCCTCGAACTCAAGCAGCTCGTTCGCCATCGCCGAGGGAAGGCCGGAGACATGGGCGATACCGTCGCCGCAGTCGACGACGGTCCCGATCTCCTCACGCGCTGCGCCTTCCGGCTCGTACGCCTGGACGAAGCGCTCAAGTGCGTCCCGGATCTCGTCCGGCCGGATCGTAAGCTCCGCCATCTCTCTTCAGTCTCCCTATTCGCCTAGCCGGCCAACCGGCGGCGGACTTCTTCGATTCGTCCCGCGATGGTGGTGTCGATGAGATCGTCCCCGATGTGCACCGAGAACCCTCCCAGCACCCGCGGATCCACCTCGACGTTCAGATGAACGTCGCGGCCGTACGAGGTGCGCAGCCACGTGGCGAGACGCTGCTTCTGCTCCTCTGAGAGCACGATGGCGCTCCGCACCACCGCGACGAGGCGCTGCCGCTGGGCGGCGACCAGCTTTCCGAACTCCTCAAGGCCACTGTCCAGGCTACGTCCTCGCGGGTGTACCACGAGCTGCGTGACCAGGCGGAGAGTGGTGGGGGCGACCTTGCCGGCGAGCAGGGAGCCCAGCAGTTCCCGCTTGGCCTGCTCCGGTGCCGTCGTGGAGGTCAGGGTCCGGTGCAGTTCCAGGTTCGAGGCGACGATGCGCCCGAACCTGAACAGCTCGTCCTCGACATCGTCGAGCCTGCCCTGTGCCTCGGCCTCCGCGGAGGCCGCGATGACACCGAGACGCTCAAGGGCGTCGGCCAGGTCGCCGGAGCGGGCCCACCGCGCGGACACGGCCGCGGCGACCGTCTCCAGCGCGGCATCGCTGACCTTGCCCTCCAGCAGCACCCGTACCACCTGCGCCTTCTGGGCCGCGGGCCGGGCGGGGTCGGAGAGGTTGCGGCGGAGCCCGTGCTCACGGTCGAACAGGTCGGCGACCGAGAAGAGCTCGTCGGCCAGCGTGCCGAGGTCGGCGCTTCCCGCGACGGCGTTGAAGCGCTCTTCGACCTCGGCCAGCGAAGCCCTGCTCAGACCTCTCATCAGCGGACCGCCGCGCTGCTCGACTCGAGCTCCTCGAGGAACCGGTCCACGGTGCGGCGCTGGCGCGCCTCGTCCTCAAGGGATTCGCCGACGATACGACCGGCCAGATCGATCGACAGACGACCGAGCTCCGCGCGGAGCTGGGCGAACGCCTGCTGACGGTCGGCCTCGATCTGCAGGTGCGCGGCCTCGACGAGACGGCGGGCCTCGGCCTGCGCCTCCTCGCGGAGCTCGGCCTTGATCTGCGCACCCTGCTCGCGAGCTTCCTCACGGAGGCGGGAAGCCTCGTGACGAGCCTCGGCGAGCTGGTCCTTGTACTGCTTGAGCAGCGCCTGGGCCTCGGCCTGGGCGTCCTCGGCTCGCTTGATGCCGCCTTCGATCGCATCGGTCCGCTCGGCCAGGGTCTTCTGGATTCGCGGGGTGAGGATCTTACCGACGACGAAGAGGACGACGAAGAACGCGAAACCGCCGACGACCAGCTCGTAGAGGTGCGGCATGATCGGGCTGGTGGTGCCCTCGGCCGCCAGGAGCTTAGCTGCGGATGTCATCGATGCAGCCTTCCGTCAGGGTGTCTTCGATCAGTAGATGAACGGCGCGACAAGGCCGATCAGGGCCAGCGCCTCGACGAGCACGAAGCCCAGCAGCATGTTCTGGCGGATCAGACCGTAGGTCTCGGGCTGGCGGGCGATGGCCTGCAGACCGTTACCGAAGATGAGACCGACACCGATGCCGGGGCCAAGCGTGGCGAGCCCGTAACCGATGGAGCCGATGTTGCCGGTGACCTCAGCGAGGATGCTCATTGCTGTTTCCTTTACAAGATGGCCGGTGAACGGGTCTCACCGGTCTGAACTGGAGGAGAAGGGTCTTAGTGCTCGGCGTGCAGCGAGCCGCCGATGTACATCGCGGCGAGCAGCGCGAACAGGAAGGCCTGCAGGAACTGGATGAACATCTCGAACGCGGTCATCGCGATCGTCATGATGACGGCGACGACACCGACCGGGGCGCCGAGCGGCGTGAGCTGCTCGAAGAGGAACCAGAAACCAACGGCGCTGAAGAAGGCCAGGATGATGTGGCCTGCGAACATGTTGGCGAAGAGTCGCACCGCGTGGGTGAACGGCGCCACGATCATGTTGGAGAGGAACTCGATCGGCGCGAGCAGCACGTAGATCGGCTTGGGCAGGCCCGGGGGGAACATCATGTTCTTGAAGTAGCCGAGCCCTCCCTGGTGCTTCATGCCCAGGTAGATCTTCAGCACGTAGACGCTTACCGCCAGCACGATCGGGAAGGCGATGTGCGAGGCGATCGGGAACTGCAGGAAGGGGACGACCCCCATCAGGTTCCAGATCCAGACCAGGAAGAACAGGCTCAGCAGCAGGCCCATCCAGCGGTCGGCGTCCTTGCCGAGGAAGGGACGGGCTACCTGATCACGGACGAACATGTAGCCGTACTCACCGATGTTCTGGATGCCCCGGGGCACCAGCTTCGGGTTGGCGAAGGCCGACCAGCAGAAGGCTATGACCACGAGCGAGCTCAGCAGGGCGAGCAGCACCGGCTTGGTGAACCAGGTGACGCCGGGAATGATCGGGGGGAGATCGAACAGCTCAAGCCCCGGGGCCTTGAACTCGTCGGCGGCGAGGACCGTCAGCGCCTTCACGCGGCGTTCCCTTCAACGTGGTAGTGGATCAAGACTGCTTCCTCAGCGAAGCGACCGCCGCGCGAGGTCAGCGACCGTATTTCCGGTAGACCAGGTAGATGGCGAGAACGACACCGACGATCACTCCGATCGGTGTGAACACGGCCACGCCAGTCCAACGGCTCAGCAACCAACCGCCGCCGCCGTACAGGATGATCCCGGAGAGAATGTAGCTGGGAACCGACCAGGCAGCGTTGGCGAAGTCGCGGCCATCGCTCTCGGGCCTGCGTTCTTGTTCGCTCATTGCGGGCATGACAATAGCAGCCGGGGAGATGACTAGTCATATCGGGTCCCGCCGCCCGGTCATGATACGCCTCATCGGGGGCCACCCTGTCCGGGGACAGCGGCGCCCGGGTCGACGTAGAGCATCTTCGTCTTCACGAAGCCCCGCATCTCGCCGGCCGTCCAGACGACGGTGCAGATGATCGCCGACCAGCCGAAGGCACGCGGCTCGAACGCCGTGGCGCTCTCGAACATCTTGAGGAGCGCCATGATGATCAGGACCTTCACCGCGTAGGTGGCGATCGCGGTGACCATCATCACAACGGGAGAGACCCGGCTCGCGGAGGAGACCGCGACCAGGCTGACCGTAAAGAAGACCGCCACCACCAGGAGGCCGATCGCGGCCCCCAGCGCCCCCTTGGCACCGGAGAGCAGAGCCGCCGTGAGGATGACGACCGCACCCGCGGCGGCGGTGGGTATCACGGCCCCTTTGAGGACGCGCACGTCATTGGCCTGCATCGGCACTCCCAGTGACTGTTATCAAGCGAGCGATTGCTACCTCGAAGATCCAGCTGAACCATGGATCCGTTAGTGAAAGCTATCACAAGCTCATGGAAGAGCGCCTTTACCTGCCGTTTCAAGTGAACGATCAAGCAGCTGACATGGACCGCTCAACGCCGCGTCTCAGGGTTTGAGAAACCTTGCCGGGGAGCGGTGAGTGACAGGTCGGGCAGCGCCGAGAGCGTGGCGGTGCCGTCGCCGTCGTCGCCGCTGACGGCCGGACGAGGCCCCGGCATCTCCGAGGGGTAGGGGTGGGGCCGGACCCGGGCCTGCGGCTCGCCCGGTCGCACCTGCCGCCCCGGCCCCTCGATGGGACCGCTGAATCCCGTGGGAGCCGCGGGCCCGGCGGGCCCGGCGGTGCCGGTCGGGCCCTGCTCTCCGGACCCGCCGACGTCGCGGCGGGCCCGCCAGCGGGGCAGCGCCATCATCACCAGCACGCCGATGGCGAGCAGCACGGTCAGCGGGAACAGGATGAGCGGGACACCCTCGATGGACAGTGCCACGACCGCGAAGGCGAACAGGAAGGTCCAGGCGTACATGATCATGACGCTGCGGCGGTGTGAGTGTCCGATGTCCAGCAGGCGGTGGTGGAGATGCCCTCGGTCGGGCGCGAACGGCGACAGGCCGTTGGACGTGCGCCGGACCACCGCCATGATCAGATCGAGCAGCGGAAGCACCAGGATCGCGACCGGCACGAGCAGGGGGAGGATGACGGGGAAGCGGTTGATGCTGCTGGAGTCGAGCGGCGTCACCAGGATCATCGTGGAGGCGAGGACCAGGCCGATCAGCATCGCCCCGGTGTCCCCCATGAAGATCTTCGCCGGGTGGAAGTTGTGCGGCAGGAAGCCCAGGCAGATCCCGATGAGCACCGAGGCGATGACCGCCGTCACGTTGATGCTGGTGTTGCCGTAGTCCTTCGACAGGGCCACCGAGTACGTCCATGTGGCCATCGCGGCGATGCCCACGATCCCGGCGGCCAGACCGTCGAGCCCGTCGACGAAGTTGACGGCGTTGATCATGACGACCACGATCAGGATCGTGATCAGCGGGCTCAGCGTGGAGTCGAGAATGGTCTGCCCGCCCAGCGCCGTGGGCAGCGGGAGCCACGGCAGGCTGACGCCGAAGGCGACGAGCACGCCCGCCGCGCCGATCTGCCCGGCGAGCTTGACGAGGGCGTCCATCCCCAGCCAGTCGTCCAGGAAGCCGGTCAGCGTGATCAGCCCTCCTGCGGCGATCAGCGCGATCACCGTCTTGCCCTGGCCCTCGGCCGCCAGCTTGCCCCCGGCGTAGGGCAGCTCGCCGGCGATCAGCAGACCGGCGACGAGACCGCCGTACATCGCCAGGCCACCGAGTCTGGGCGTCGGCGTGGTGTGCACGTCACGGTCGCGGACCTCGGGCATGGCACCGATACGGACGGCGAAAACGCGGACCAGTGGGACCAGCAGGTATGTCACCGCGGCCGCGACGAGCGCCATGAGTAGGTATTCGCGCACGGAACCAGTTTCGCGGATAGTCCGGCCACCTGTGACCGGAAAACGCCACAGAACAGCTCATAGTTCGCTGGGATATATCTGATGGAGGCTCGTCAGCGCCGCGACGCGCTCCCGTATTTCACCCACTGCGTCGGGGTTGCGGATGGCCTGTGCCACCATCGAGGCCACCGCCTTCATCTCCTCGGCCCCCATTCCCTGGGTCGTGACGCAGGGGGTGCCCACCCGGATCCCGGACGTCACCGTGGCCGGCTCCGGGTCGTAGGGGATCGCGTTGCGGTTCAGCGTGATCCCGGCCGCGCCACACCGCTGCTCGGCCACCGCGCCGGAGACCCCGACGTCACGCAGGTCGATCAACGCCAGATGGCTGTCGGTGCCCCCGGAGACGGGCCGCATCCCCTCGGCGGCCAGGGCGTCGGCCAGTACCCGGGCGTTGGTCACCACCTGCCGCGCATACCGCGCGAACTCGGGGCGCAGCGCCTCGCCGAACGCCACGGCCTTGGCCGCCACCGCGTGCATGAGCGGGCCGCCCTGCACGAAGGGGAAGACCGCACGGTCGACCCTGCGGGCCAGTTCCCGGGTGCACATGATCCCGCCCCCTCTCGGGCCGCGCAGCGCCTTGTGCGTGGTGAAGGTCACCACGTCCGCGTACGGCACGGCGGACGGCAGGGCGTTCCCGGCCATCAGCCCGATGGTGTGCGCGACGTCGGCGAGCAGCCAGGCGCCCACCTCATCGGCGACCCCCCGGAAGGCCGCGAAGTCGATCTTTCGGGAATAGGCGGTGGCACCACATATGATCATTTTGGGCTGATGCTGCAACGCCAGGTCCCTGACCTCGTCATAGTCGATCAGCTCGGTGTCCCTGCGCACGCCGTACGCCACGACGTCGAACCAGCGGCCGGAGAAGTTGACCTTGGAACCGTGCGTGAGGTGGCCGCCGTGCGACAGCGCCATCGCCAGCACCGTGTCGCCCGGCTGGAGCAGTGCCGCGTAGGCCGCCAGATTCGCCGAGGCGCCGGAGTGGGGCTGCACGTTGACGTGATCGGCGCCGAACAGCCGCTTGGCCCGGTCGATCGCGAGCTGCTCGGCCCGGTCGACGACCTCGCATCCGGCGTAGTAGCGCCTGCCGGGGTAGCCCTCCGCGTACTTGTTGGTGAGCGTCGAGCCGAGCGCGGCGAGCACGGCGGGCGAGGCGAAATTCTCACTCGCGATCAGCTGGACGCCGCCGCGGAGCCTGTCGAGCTCGTCGAGGAGCACACGGGCGATCTCCGGATCCTCGCGCTGCAGTAGGCCGAAATCTGGCCCGTAGTACGACTCTGCGCCCATGGCTCACATCCCGAAGATGACAACTCACCCCCACTGTAAGCCCGGCTACCCCGGTTATCCCAGGTCAGAGAGGTGTCGCCACGGGAAGGCGTGTCTCCGTGCGGAAACGCACGCCCCGGGAGGGCCCTGGCGTCGTCCCCCCGGGAGGCTTCGAAAACCGCCCGGCCCGCGGGCCTCGCGCCGAAGGATCCGGCCGGCGCCTCCGAGCCGGGAAGGACGTCAGGAGAAGGCGTGCGGGGCCCCGGCTCCCACCGGCACCCATCTCGGCGTGTCGGCCGCCTGGTCGCTGATCGAGGTCAGGATCGCCTGCCGGTAGAGGCCGAGACGGGTACGCCACTCCGTCATGTCCTCGACGTAGCGGCCGGAGACCGGGGCGTCCCAGACATCCCTGCTCCTGGCGAGCTGGTAGGCCTTGTCCAGACTGGCGGTCAGCGTGTCGAGTGTGGGAAGCACCTGCCGCCACATCATGACCAGCCGCTGGTATTCGGGGTTGAACTCCCACGCCGTGGCGGCGTCCGAGGACGGCAGACCGCCGCCGCCCGAGGCCGGTGGGGTCTCCCCCGGCTGCAGCGGCTGCGGTGCGGGTGGATCCACGAACATCACAGGCTCCTCACCCTCGCTGACACAGTCCCTGCCCCCCGCTCACTGCCCGCCTCCCGGAGGCGGGATCGGCCGCAGCGGATTCCCCGGCTCCACGTCGCCCGCCGGTCCGTCGGGCCCGATGTCCATGGGCGCCCAGGCCCCCTCGCCCCAGGTCTCCCCTTCCGGCACCCGCACACCGGGCATCTCCAGCGGCTCGATCTCCCGGGCGTTGTCGGCGAGCGTCCTGAGGGCGTCCAGATCGAGAGGGCTCGCCTCCGCGGTGACGACGTCGTCGCCGTCGCCGGCCCACCGGGCGACCGAACCGTCCGGTGCGGCGGCCACCCCCCCGGGAGCCGTCCCCGCCGACTGTCCCGGGCCCCCTGCGGCATCCTCCGCCCCTCGCGGCTCGCTGAAGACCGCGTCGCCGATGGACGGCGTGCCGGCGTCTCCCCGCGGCACCACGGCGGGCTGCGAGGCTGCCTCGCCGGAGGCCGTACCCGCCGTCTGGACGGCGGGTACGGCGGAGGTCGTGGCCTGCGGCTGAACAGCCGCCTCACCGGAGGTCGTACCGGCGGGCTCGGGGGTGGCGTCGCCCCCCGTGCCCGGCGGCTGGACGGTCTGGTCGGTGGTGGGGCCCGCGGTGTCGAGGAGCGGATAGTCGGGCCTGGCCGAATCGAGCGGGCCGTGCGGCTCGACCCAGCCCGGCTGCCCCGCCGTGGCGGAGACGTTGTCGACCGTAGGCATCTCCAGCGGCGGAATGTCCTCGATGTTCTTCAGCAACTCGTCGACCTCGGCCGCCGTGGGCGAGTCGAGCGGGATCTGGAGCACCTTCACACCGTCGACCTCCACGACCTTCGCCCGCTGATCGCCGCTCTGGTCGATGTCGTCGGGATGGTCCTTCCGGTAACTGTCGAGGATGTCGTTGCCGGACGTGCCGCCCTCCTGCCTGGGTGAGCGCTCGTCGCCCTTGGAGCCGGAGTCGCCCTTGGCGTCGGGATCGTTGACCGGCGCGCCACCCACGGAGCCGTCCCCCCGCGGTGTCGTCTCGTCACCCTTGGAACCGGAGTCACCCTTGGCGTCGGGATCGTTGACCGGCGCGCCACCCACGGAGCCGTCCCCCCGCGGTGTCGTCTCGTCACCCTTGGAACCGGAGTCACCCTTGGC